>JAAUTF010000641.1 GCA_012031775.1 Candidatus Altimarinota bacterium
CACCACGCGGATCACGCTTGGGGCCGACCGCAACAGCGCCCCTGCCATGCTGGTTGATGCGCTCGCCTCACCCGACGGCGGCAAGACGATCTACGCTGCCGGGCTGGGTTCCGTCCTCGGCAACGCTGTCTTCACCATCACCCCCGACCCGAACGCGCCGGTGCAGGATACGAACCTGGCCGTTTCGACGGCGAGCTATCTGGGGAACGGGCCGAACGGCGATGCACAACAAGCGGTGGACATCGCGCCCGACAGCAGCATCGTCTTTGGTGGGTTCAGCGAGCCTGCCGAAGGTGGTGGCCCGGTGGAAACGATCTTCGGCGTCCGCCCGATATTGCTGCTGGGCGGCGGTAGTGGCATCGTGACTCGGCTCGATCATACGGGCCGCCGTGTGCTCAGCGTCACACGCATCGGCCAGGAAGTGCGCGATCTCGAGATCGACCGGCGCAGCGGGCGCATCGCCATCGCCAGCGATCTCGGCGTCACCGTTTTAAGCGCAAGCGCCGACCGCGTGGTCTGGCACCGCGCATTACGCACCATCGAGCGTGTTGCCATCACCGACGACGGTACAGTAGCCGCGCTGGGCGACAAAACGCTGTGGGCATTTAACAGCGACGGCCAGCAGATCGGTACACAGACGCTCGACCGCAGCTTCGTCACCGATATCGCTGTTCATGCCGGATCGCAGGCGGTCTTTGTCAGCGGCTACGATAACAAGCGCCTGCCCTATGGCTTGCCAGTGCAGGTAGCCTTTCTCCTTAGCTTCAGCTACGACCTGCAAACGCAGCACTGGGCGAACTGGGGCTTTAGTGGCGCGGCGCTCAGCGAGGCGACAGCCGCAGACACACGCGGTTACCGTGTGGCGATCGGGCGAGATAACCAGCTCTACTTCGCGGGCGAGAACGCGGGCGGCAACTCGATCTTCCAGTACGATCCGCGCGACCCGAATGCGCCCCAGCCAACCGTGCAATTCGATACCTATAATCAGCCGACCAATACCGCCTCGGCGCACTTCGCCTATTACGCGCGGCTCGACCCAAACAGCGGTGCGCTGGTGCTGGCGCAGGTCGCCATCCCGCGTTTAAGCGATGGCAAAAGCAACACCTATCGCCCGCGTGCGATCACTGCCGACGAGCGTGGCTATGTGTATCTGGCCGGGACGGCGGCCTTCAGTATTGATAATCGTGATGTGCAACAGATCGGCGGGCGTAGCGTGGCCCCCTATGCCGGTGGTGACGGCACGGTGCTCGTCGTCTCGCCCGATTTCAGCACTCGTATGACGTGGACGACTTGGGCGGCGGGCGGTAACCCGAGCCACGATACAACACCGGGCGCGGTTGCCGCAGCCAACGGACGCGCCGCCATCGCATTCAGCGCGGAACAAGGGGCGCTGATCACGATCAACGCCCTTGGCGGCCAGAGCGAGGCTGCGTCGACCCTGCAAGACAGCAACCCAGACGGATTTATCTCCGTTTGGGGCGGATACACGCCCTAGCAAGGCAGCGTGCTGCTGGCCTACGCTGCCTGTAACTGTTGTGGGCCTTGTCTGGCGATAAAGCCGCCGGACAAGGCCCGCACCTTGTTTGATTGTTTGAGTCGTTGCGCCTTGACACCGTTGCGGCTCTCTGGTACGGTTGCCCAATGAGCTCTAACCCTGTCGCGACCGCCAAGCGGCCCGAGCGGCAACAGTACACCAGCGTGCTGCGGCGTTATCTCGCACCGTACCGCTGGCGCGTGGTGCTGTTGCTTGTGCTCTTGCTGATTGGCACGCTCACAACGGTGCTGAGTCCGCAGATCCTCGCTACCTTTATCGACGCGGTGCTCGGCGACACAACCGGCGACCTGCTGGGTCTCGGCGCGCTCTTCCTCGGCCTGGCGCTCGCCAATCAGGCGATCGTCGTGGCCACCAACTATCTCGGCACCGACATCGGCCTGCGCACAACCAATCGCATTCGCTCCGAGCTGACAATGCACTGCCTGCAGCTGGACATGCACTTTCATCATGGCACAACGCCGGGTACCCTGATCGAGCGTATCGATGGCGATGTGGCGCGTCTCAATCAGTTCCTCTCGACCTTCGCGGTGCTACTGTTGCGCAACGGCCTACTCATCCTCGGCTGCCTGATCGCCGTGTACACTGTCGATTGGCGCGCTGGGCTAGCGATCAGCCTTTTTGTTGCTCTGGCGTTGGTGGTGCTCGAACGCTTGCGCTCGGTTGCGGTGGCCAGCATTCAGCGCGAGCGCGCGGCCAGCGCCGAGCTGTTCAGCCTGGTGGAAGAGCGCCTGTCGGGTACCGAGGACATTCGCGCAAACGGTGCGGTCGCCTATACGATGCGGCGCTTTGTCGAGCGCTCGCGACCCTGGGCGCGCCACACCAAAGTGTCGCACACGCTAAGCGCGCTGCCCTTTCAGATCACGGCGGTGTTCTTCGTGATCGGTATTTCGGTGGCGCTAGGCGTCGGCGGTTGGTTGCTCGGCCTCGGTGCGATCAGTGTCGGCGGGGTGTACGCGATCTACCGCTATGTCGAACTGATGCGCTGGCCCATCCAGCAGATCGGCCGACAGTTTCAAGATTTGCAACAGGCCGGCGCTGCGATCGCCCGCGTGCAAGAACTGCTGGCGCTTACGCCAGCCATCCGCGATACGGGCCGCGCAATCTTGCCCGCTGGCCCACTGCCGTGACGTTTGAAACCGTCGCTTTTCGTTATGCACACGGGCAAAACGCCACGGCAACACCGAGCGTGGGCGACACCAAACGCCTCGCGGTATCACCTACACTCCACGACCTCAGCTTTGCCTTAGCACCGGGCCAGGTACTGGGCTTGCTCGGGCGCACCGGCAGCGGCAAAAGCACCATCGCGCGGTTGCTGACGCGTCAGTATGAGGCACAAGAGGGCCGGGTCTTTATCGGCGGGACACCGATCGCTGACCTTGAATTGGCTTCGCTGCGCGCGCGCGTTGGCCTCGTAACACAGGATGTGCAGCTCTTTTCTGCCAGCGTACGCGATAATCTCACGCTCTTCGATCCGACCATTCCTGATGAACGCCTGATTGAAGCACTGCAGGCGGTGGAATTAGCCGATTGGTACGCAGCCCTCCCGCAGGGACTCGCGACTGTGCTCGCATCCGGCGGCGGCATGTCGGCAGGCCAGGCTCAGTTGCTAGCCTTCGCCCGCGTATTGCTGCGCAACCCGGGGCTAGTGATCCTCGACGAGGCGAGCGCGCGCCTCGACCCATCCACCGAGCGCCAGCTAGACCTCGCGCTCGATCGGCTGTTGCACCAGCGCACAGCGATCATTATCGCCCATCGCCTCGCTACCGTGCAGCGCGCCGACCTGGTGCTGGTGATGGAGCAGGGGCATAAGGACGATCTGCTGGAACGGTTCCCCGAAGCTGGAGAAAAGGTTTTCCGGCTGATGGAGTTCGGTGTGCAGGGCGACGATGAGATGGTGTCGCTGGATGTGCCCGATCCGACCGGTAAAACGGCAGATGATTTTAAGGCGTTTATCGAAACGGTGGATGTGGAGGCGGACCGGCTGATTCACGAGCTGGTTCACCAGGAAATTATATGACAATGCATGTTCAGCAACCCGGTCTGCGCGTGCTGGTTCTTTCGGTCAGCGCGGGCACCGGCCATATCCGCGCCGCCGAGGCGCTGGCGAAGGCTGCGGTGAGCCATCCGGCCACCGGAGAGGTGCTGCATATCGATGCGCTGCGTTATACGAACAAGGTGTTCCGTCGCTTTTACGGCCAGTTTTACATCGATCTGGTCAAGAGTGCGC
>JAAUTF010000642.1 GCA_012031775.1 Candidatus Altimarinota bacterium
TGCTGCTCGTCACCGGCGACGCCGGCGCGGGCAAGTCGGCGCTGATCGGTGAGCTCAACCGCCCGCTCGTCGAGCGCCGCGGCTACGCGGTGGCCGGTAAATTTGGCCAGTTGCGGCAGGCTACGCCCTACGCCGCGATTATCGATGCGCTGAGCGATTTGCTCCGCCAGATTCTCAGCGAGGACGAGAGCCGCCTGCAAGCCTGGCGCAGCAATATGCTTGGTGCGCTCGGCCAGAACGGCCGCCTGATCAGCGATGTGCTTCCCGAGTTGGAGTTGCTTATCGGCGAACAACCACCGCTTGCACCTCTCAGCCCGAGCGAGGCGCAGAATCGTTTTGCGCTCGTCTTCCATCGCTTCCTGAGCGTCTTCGCCGCTGCCGAACATCCACTAGTGTTGCTCCTCGACGATCTGCACTGGGCTGATCCCGCATCGTTTAATCTGCTACGGGCACTGTTCGCTGAAGGCGGGCTGAAGCATACGCTGATCGTTGGCTCATACCGCGATCGCGAGGTCGATGCAGGCCATCCGCTTGCCATGCTGCTCAACGATCTGCGACAACAGCACGTCGCGCTCGGCGAGCTACAGTTACACACGCTCACCTGCGATGATACGGCGGCGTTCGTCGCCGATACTCTTGTTATGCCGGTCGAGCAGGTAACAGCGCTCGCCGAGGTAGTCTTTGCGCGTACCGGCGGTAACCCGTTTTTTGTCGGCCAGTTTCTCACCGCGCTCGCCGCCGATGGCCTGCTGCACTTCGACCCGACGCGCCGCCACTGGCGTTGGGATCTGGCTGCTGTCGGCGCAATGCCCGCCACCGATAATGTCGCCGCTCTGCTGGCAGTACGCCTGCAACGCCTTGCTGATCTGCCCCGGCGTATGGTGATGCTTGCGTCGTGTATTGGTCACCAGTTCGATCTCGACGCCCTAGCGATGATCGCCAACCTCAGCCCGCGCGCGGCCGCCGACGCACTTGCACCTGCCTTGCGCGCGGAGTTGATCGTTCCGCTTGATGGCAGTTATCGCCTCTTAGAGAACAGCGACGATGCCACCGCTCTCGCGCTCGTGGAGACGCTGCCCGTCGCTTTTCGCTTCCTGCACGACCAGGTGCAGCACGCCGCCTACGCCTTACTCGGCGATGCCGAGCGCGAGGCAGCACACGCCCGTCTCGGCCTGCAAATGCTGCATCGCCTTGCTGTTCTGCCGCCCCACGAGACACCCGACAAGCCGCAGCTCTTCGCCACCGTCGACCATCTGAACGCTGGTACGGCACTGCTTGTTGATGTTACAACCATCGAAAAGGCGATCAGGCTCAACCTCGACGCCGGTAAAGCCGCGCTCGCCGCCAATGCCAGTGATGCGGCGCAACGCTACCTCGACGCCGGTACGATACTGATCGCGCGCAGCCCGCATGTTGAAGCTGCCCTGCGTTTCGATCTAGACTGCGAGCGGCTCAAAGCGCTCTTTCTCAACAGGAACTTCAACGAGGCCGAAGCGTTGGCCGTCGATCTGCTGGCTCGCGCCGATACTACCCTGCAACGGGTTGCTATCTACGACCAGTTGGTGCAGCTTTATGCCTACCTTGGCAAGCGTCAGGAAGCGCTCGCGACCGGGATTGTCGGCCTACGCTTGCTCGGCATCGATCTGGCTGTCCGGCCTGGCGATGCTGAAATCGGTGCCGAGATCGAGCGCGCCTTCGAGTTGCTCGGCGATCGTTCGATCGAATCGCTCGCTGCGTTGCCGCCAATGCGCGATGCTCAGCAGCGTGCTGCGCTCGAATTGCTACTGAGTATGCATCCGCCCGCCTTCTTTGTCGATCAAAATGTGATGAGCCTAGTCTCGCTGAAGATGCTCAACCTGACACTGGAGCACGGCAACTCGCCAATCGCGCCCTTCGCCTACGTCTCCTATGGCCTGATCCTCGCTGTTGGGCTTGCCGAGTACGCCGCAGCCTACGCGTTTGGGCGCCTTGCGCTCGACCTTAATGCGCAGATCTTGAACCCCGTGCTCACGCCGCGCCTGCATTTTATCTTCGCCGCCATGATCAATTTCTGGCGCGCGCCCGCTCAGAGCGGCATATCCCATCTGCAGACGGCTTACGCGAGTGCCTTGGAGAGCGGCGATCTCTTGCACGCCGGTTTTGCCGTCACAGTGATGAGTGAGCAACTCTTTTGCTCGGCGTGCCGCTCGATGATCTCGATACGATCTGCGCCACCTACCAGCCCTTTGCTGCGCGTGCTCATGCCGAGGTGATCAGCGGCGAACTGGCGCTTTTTCGTCGTTACGTTGCCTGCTTGCGTGGCGAGACTACCGATCTTACGAGCCTCGATGGCGATGGCTTCGTCGAGCGAGCATTTGTTGAGCGCTTCCCCGAGCCCGAGGTGCACCATGGTTATTTGCTGGCAAAGCTGCATCTAAACTATCTCAGCGGCGATTACGCCGCCGCTGCGTCGTATGCGGACGATCTTCGTACGATCGTCCACATCGCGGCTGGCCACATGCAACAGCCTGAGTTTGTCTTTCTCGATGCCATGGTGCAAGCGGCGCGCTACCACGCGCTGCTTGCCACCGAACAAGCTACAGCGCTAGCGGCCTTGGCCGAGGCCCTAGTTCGTTTTGAAAATTGGGCGGCCAACAGCACTGCCACCTTCGAGCATAAATTACTGCTGCTGCGTGCCGAAACGGCGCGGTTGCACGGTGCTACACTCGAGGCGCTTGCGCATTACCGCGACGCCATCCGCTCTGCGGCGCAGAATGGCTTTGCTCAGCACGAAGCGCTGGCTAACGAGCGGGCGGCGAGCCTCTTCATCGCCAGCGGTCTTGATACCGCTGCTCACGCCTATCTGCGCCAGGCCCACGCTGCTTTTCTGCGCTGGGGTGCCATTGGCCACAGTAAGCGCCTTGATCAGCAATTCCCACAACTTTTTATTGCCGAGACGCGCAGCTGGCACGCCGACCGCACCACCACGCTCGATTCGCTGCGCACAACTCGCCGCGGTGGCCAGAGCCTCGATCTGGCCAGCGTGATGAAGGCCGCCGAGGCGATCAGCGGTGAGATCGTGCTTGAAAAGCTGCTGCAGCGTTTGATGCAGCTTGTGTTGGAAAAACGCCGGGGGCGCAGCGCGGTGCCCTTTTGCTCGAGCGCGATGGCCAGCTGCGCCTCGCTGCTAACGCTGAGGGCGATACGATCCACGTCGTGCCTGGCACCTCCTCCTTCGATGCGGCTACTGTGGCCACCAGCGTCGTGCTCTATGTTGCGCGCACCCGCGAGCCGCTGGTGCTTGGCAATGCGGCGCTAAGCCGCTTCGGCAACGACCCGCAGATCGTCGCCAATGGCACGCGCTCTGTGCTCTGCGTGCCGCTGCTCAATCAGGGCCGCCTTGCTGGCCTGCTCTACCTTGAGAACAACCTCACCGTCAACACGTTCACCGCCGACCGCGTCGAGCTGTTGCGCATCCTCTCCGCGCAGATCGTGACCGCGATCGAGAACGCTTTGCTCTACGCCAACCTCGAGCAGCTTGTCGGCGAGCGTACCGCAGCCCTACGCCTGGCAAACACCGATCTCAGCAGCCTCAACGCGCGCCTGCATAACGAGCTGAACCTCGCCAACCGCGTGCAGCAGGGCTTGCTGCCAGATGCCCAGCCGACGATCGACGGTCTGACTCTGCGCTGTGTTAATGTTCCGCGCGCGAGGTCGGTGGCGATTTTACGCGTACCGCCGTTGTGAGGATGGCCGCCTCTGGCTCACACTCGGCGATGTCTCCGGCAA
>JAAUTF010000643.1 GCA_012031775.1 Candidatus Altimarinota bacterium
GAACAAATGTCGAGAGCACGGCCTGATTCGTGGCGGCGCAGCTACGACCCGCAAGAGATGCGTTTGCTCGGTGACTCGCGGCGTGGCGGGCCGAACTTCCGCCAGGTCTTCGAGTACGATCCGGCGGTGATTTACGGCGGCACGCAGCAGCAGAACGTCGACGTGCGTCGCCTGACCTACAGCGACGGCACGCAGCCACCGACCGATGGCCCGTACCCCGGCTACCTGCCGAACGGCACGGCCAACGAGTTCAACCCGGCTTACTCGCCGGACGGCACCAAGATCGCCTTCGCCTCAGACCGGATGGGCAAGCCAGAGCTGTTCCTGATGCCCTGGACAGGCAATGGCCCGGTGCAACTTACCAGTAACGGCTGCGTCAACGAAAGCCCAACCTGGTCGCCCGATGGTCGCACGATCTACTGGGCCAACGACTGCGAAGGCAACTTCGAGATCTACAAAGCCGACCTGGTCTATCGGTATGAGAGCATCTATGGTATCGACGCGGGCCTGACCAACATCACCCGCCTGACGAACAGCCCCGGTGCCGACCGCTACCCACGCGTCTCGCCCGACGGCACCACAATCGCCTTTACGAGCAATCGCGAGGGCCAGGAGGAGATTTTTGTTATCAATGCGAGCAATGGAGCCGGCGAGCGCCGCCTGACCGCCAACAATGCCGACGACAACGCGCCCTCCTGGCGTGCCGATGGCCAAGCGCTCGTTTTCGCCAGCAATCGTAGCGGCAACTGGGATATTTTTACGATGGACTTGACCGGTAACAACGTCACCCAACTCACGACAGGGACATCGCAAGAGCGCTGGGCGCTCTGGGCGCAGTAAAAAATCTTAGTGGCGTGCGCTGCGGGCTGAGATAAGGTTTTAAAAAAGCCGTTGGTGCTGGTCAGTGGTGGCAGCTGTGCCGCTACCACTGACCAGCACAACCCCGTTCCTGAACCTGGCGTTCGCCAGAACAGTCACGTACTGGCGCACCATGTCTCAGCCCGCACCGCACGCCCTTTAGTTCTTTTTAAACTCGGCGGTCGTGTTTACGCCCGCTTGACCTTAAAGGCCTTATTGCCAGCGTAGACTGCGCTGGAGCCAAGTTCCTCCTCGATGCGCAACAGCTGATTGTACTTAGCAACGCGGTCGGTGCGGGCGGGCGCGCCGGTTTTGATCTGGCCAGCGTTGGTAGCGACGACGAGGTCGGCGATCGTCACATCCTCGCTCTCGCCGGAGCGATGCGAGACCACTGCCGTCCAACCGTGGAATTGGGCGAGCTGGATCGCAGCCATCGTCTCGGTGAGCGAGCCGATCTGGTTGAGCTTGATCAGGATCGAGTTGCAGGCGTTCTCGTCGATCGCGCGCTGCAGGCGCTCAACGTTGGTAACAAGGAAATCGTCGCCGACGAGCTGTACACGGTGGCCGATACGCTCGCGCAGCATCTTCCAGCCCTCCCAATCGTTCTGGTCGAGGCCGTCTTCCAGCGAAATAATCGGGTAGCGCGCGGTGATATCTTCCCAGTAATCGACCAACTCCGCCGTGCTCAGCGAGCGATTCTCGCGCGCCATCACATACTGGCCGTCGTGGTAGATCTCGCTGACAGCCGGGTCCATCGCCAGCATGATCTGCTCGCCGGCGCGGTAACCAGCTTTCTCGATCGCCTCCATAATCAGCTTGAGGGGAGCCTCGTTATCGGGCAGGCTCGGCGCAAAACCACCCTCATCGCCGGTCGTCGTGGAGAGGCCGCGGTCGTGGAGCACCTTGTGCAGCGTATGATAGATCTCGGCACCCCAGCGCAAGCCCTCGCGGAAGCTCTCGGCCCCGACGGGCATAACCATAAATTCCTGAAAGTCGGTGGAGTTGAGCGCGTGCTTGCCACCGTTCATGATGTTCATCATGGGCACGGGCAACACGTGGCTATAAACGCCGCCCAGATAGCGGAAGAGCGGCAAACCGACCGAGTTCGCGGCGGCTTTGGCGCAGGCCAACGAGACGGCCAGAATACCGTTTGCGCCGAGCTTGCCCTTGTTCTTGGTGCCGTCGAGTTCGATCAACTCGCGGTCGATGCCGACCTGATCGGCGGCGTCCATATCGATCAACGCCTCAGCAATCGTCGAATTGACGTTCTCGACCGCTTTCAGCACGCCCTTGCCGCCGTAGCGGCTCTTATCACCGTCGCGTAGCTCCACCGCCTCGAACTCACCGGTAGAAGCGCCGCTCGGCACAATCGCGTGGCCGGTGCTGCCGTCTTCCAGGCGTACCTCAACCTCAACCGTCGGGTTCCCGCGCGAGTCGAGCACCTCACGGGCGATGATATCCTCGATCAGCGTGGACATAGTCCCTCCTGGTTTCACTCTCTAGAGGAAGTCTTCGGAAAGAGGTTATATGCTTGTGCAAGGTTGCGACGTCGCGGCAGTCTTGCACAAGTATTTCCCCTTTGCGAACACTTTCAGTATAACATAGGCCGCACCACCTCAAGGCTCGCCACAGGCGATGGTATAATGCGGCGATTCAACGTTCCATACTAAAGGAATGGCCCGCATATGCAAGACTCACGAGTCGCTTTTCTGAAAACACTGCTCGGCACACCCGGCCCTTCCGGCGACGAGATTGGCGCAGCGCGCGTGTGGCGGGCTGAGGCCAAAACGTTTGCCGACAAGGTCTGGGGCGATGTGCGCGGCAACAGTTTCGCCCAACTCGACGGCGATGGCCCGCGTGTGCTGCTGGCCGGCCATATCGACGAAATCGGCGTGATGATCAGCCATATCGACGAGAACGGCTTTCTCTTTTTCGCGCCCGTAGGCGGCTGGGACGCACAAGTGCTCGTCGGCCAGCGCGTGCGCCTGCTCGGCCAGCAGGGCGAAGTAGTGGGCGTGATCGGCAAAAAACCGATCCACCTGATGAAAGGCGAGGAGCGCGAAAAGGCCAGCACGATCGAAGGCATGTGGATCGACATCGGCGTAAAAAACCGCGAGGAGGCACAGCAGCATGTCGCAGTCGGCACGGTCGGCGTGATCGATGGCGCGCCGCTCGAACTGCCGAACGGGCGCATCGTCAGCCGCAGCCTCGACAATCGCATCGGGGCGTTTGTAGTGTTAGAGGCGCTGCGTCTGCTGAGCGAAAAGCGCCCGCGCGCTGTTGTGGTGGCTGTGGCGACAACCCAGGAGGAGACGAGCTTTGCCGGGGCGACAACCGCAGCCTACAGCTTTGATCCGCAGGTAGCAATCGCGGTCGACGTAACCTTCGCCACCGACCACCCTGAGTCGAACCAGCGCCAGCATAACGACGTAAAGCTCGGCGGCGGCCCAGTGCTCGCGCGCGGTGCAGCCAATACACCGCTCATCTACCAGCGTCTCGTCGACATCGCGAACAACGAGCAGATCCCCTTCAGCCTGCAGATCACGCCGCGCTACACCGGCACGGATGCCGATGCCATCCATATGATTCGCGGCGGCGTGGCTACCGGCGTGATCAGCATTCCAAATCGCTACATGCACTCGCCGAACGAAATGGTCGACCTTGCCGACGTAGAAAACGCGGCCAGGCTGATCGCCGCCTTCGTGTCATCGATCGAAAGCGCGAGCGAATTCATCCCCGAATAGAATAATACAGCGATGAGCACAACGATTGAGCTTTGTCAGGGGTGTTGTGGGCAGCTTCGCTGCCCACAACACCCCTGACATATGGCTCAATGCTTCTGCCCAGCGCTATAGATGGGGCGATGCGACGGCTGAGCCGTCGCATCGCCCATCCATTATGTATGTATT
>JAAUTF010000644.1 GCA_012031775.1 Candidatus Altimarinota bacterium
ATTTGATTGCGATCATTTTTACAATCTCTGGGCGGAGCTTAGCTATGAGTCTTTTTGCAATCGAGGCGCAGGGCCTAGAAAAACGTTATGGCGATGTCGTCGCTGTGGCGGGAATAGATCTCGGCATCGAGTCAGGCCAGATTTACGCGATGCTTGGCCCGAACGGGGCCGGCAAGACGACGACGATCAATATGCTCACCACGCTAACGCGGCCAAGCGCGGGGACAGCGCGGGTGGCGGGCTTCGATATTTTGCGCGAGGCCGATCGTGTGCGAACGAAGATCGGTGTGACCTTTCAGGATATTGTGCTCGACCAGGATCTGAGCGGGCGACAGGTGCTCGATTTTCATGGTCGGCTGTATCGTATGGACACAGCCACACGCCGTGCGCGTATAGTGGAGTTAGTCGAGCTGGTGCAGCTTGGCGACGCGATCGACCGCAAGGTGAAAACCTACTCGGGCGGCATGAAACGTCGCCTGGAGCTGGCGCGTGGCCTGATGACCGAGCCCGCTGTGCTCTTCCTCGACGAGCCGACGCAGGGCCTCGACCCGCAGAACCGGGCTGGTATCTGGGGCTATGTACGTGAGCTAAATACGCGGCGCGGCCTCACATTGTTGTTGACAACCCATTATATGGAAGAGGCCGAGGCGCTAGCCGATAGCGTCGGCATTGTCGACCACGGCAGGTTGGTGATTGAGGGTCGACCAAATGAACTCGTAGCACAACTTGGCTCCGATCTTATCCGTGTGACGGGCCAGGGCGACGCAGCGCACTTTCTGGGCCAGCTGCGCGCGTTGCCGTTTGTGAGCAATGTACAGGTAGATGCAGTCGCGCAGACGATTACCATCGCGGTCGATCAAGGCAACCGACGCCTGGTGGATGTGGTGACGGCCGCGAGCGGTAACGGTTACCAAGTCGACGACTTGGCGGTGACGCAGCCGAGCCTCGGCGATGTCTTCTTGCATCATACGGGTCGCGCACTGCGCGATTAAAAAGGAAAGAGCTGTGGAGGTCGATACTGCTGGCAGCGCTCGCCGTATCGACCTCCACAAGGGTCGTTATCATTAGAAAGAGCACAATAATGTATGCAACCTATGTGATCTGGTCGAAGCATATGCTCAAGTTCCGCCACAGTGTGGAGGAGCTGTTGGGGCTGGCGCTGCAATCGGTGTTGTGGGTAGTGCTGTTCGGCGTTGGTATGGGCGGCATGATCGCCACGGTAGATGGCAGCAGCTATATGTCGTACATCCTGCCGGGCATTATTGCCCTGAGTGCGCTAGGCGGGGCAGTTGGCGGTGGCATGCAGCTGCTAGACGAGCGGCTGCGCGGTATTGTGAAGGAGTATATGGTCGCGCCGATTCCGCGATCGAGCATTCTGCTTGGTAATGCGTCGAGCACTGCCACCAAGGCGTTGTTCCAGGCCTTTCTGATGCTGGTTGTTGGGGTGCTGATGGGCGCACGGCTCAGCTTGAACCCACTGGGCTGGCTGGGCGCTATTGCGCTGCTCTTGCTTTTCGCGGTCGGCTTCAGCGGGCTTGCGCTCGGTGTGGCGGCTGTCTCGCGTAGTATGGCTGGCTATCACGGTATGATCTTCCTCTTCAATCTGCCGCTGCTCTTTGCCTCGA
The DNA here is from genome assembly GCA_012031775.1 of Candidatus Altimarinota bacterium. Taxonomy (GTDB): domain Bacteria; phylum Chloroflexota; class Chloroflexia; order Chloroflexales; family Chloroflexaceae; genus JAAUTF01. Next base: position 1,626 of record JAAUTF010000644.1, read on the forward strand.
ACGCGCTTTACCCACTGCGGGTGCTGCCGACATGGATGCAGGGCTTGGTGCTGCTGAACCCGGCGACCTACTTTATCGATGCGACGCGCGCGCTGGCTTTTGGCGTCGCGCCGACGATCCCGATCGCGCTCAGCTTCATTGTAACTGGCGGCTTCGCCGCCTTTGGCATTTGGATGGCGACGATGCTGTTCAAAAAGCGGTGGGCGCGTAGGGTTGCAGCATGTGCGCCCACCGCCGCCTTGATATCAACATCCCACTAGCTCTGTTGGGTCGACATTGGTATCACCATACCAAACCTGGTAGTCGAGGTGCGGCCCGCTCGATACGCCGCTGCTGCCGACGAGGCCGATCACGGTGCCAGCGCTGACGTACTGGCCGCTGATGACATTGACGATGGCGAGATGGGCGTAGCCGCTTCGCCAGGGGCTGGTCTGGTCGCGCACCCAGACGTGATTACCCGCCGGCCAGCTCTCTATGGTCACGGTAGTCACACCGTCGTGGGTGGCGACGACCGGAGTATACCAGCTCGCGTCGGGCTCGGCATAGCCATCGCCGTCACTGTCGACGGCAAGGTCGATCGCTCCCCAGATCGTAGCGGGAGCGTGGGTGCCAACAGCATAGCCCTGCGTCATCACGACGCGACCGGCAGTGGGTTGAAGCGGGCAGCCGCGCGGGCCTGCGGCGCTCATACTGAAGAGCGGCGCACTGGGCTGCGGTGTCGGCTCCGGCGTTGCTGTGGGGATTTGAGCGATGAGCAAGGTCGGCGCGAGTTGCTCGCTCTGTTGCGCCGCAAATACTGCGCGCAGCCCATCGGTGTCGGCGAGAGTCGCTGCCGAGCGCAGGATGGCCTGTCCGGCAAGAGGCGCAACAGCCTGGAGCAGGGCCTGGCCGCTGAAGGCCCCGGTGGTGCGATCTTGCCCAACAGGGCCGAAGTAAAAACAGCGTTGAGCGCGTCGCCGAGATCGGGCGCACGCTGGCCGATGGTGCTGGCGCTCACAGCGATCGAAGCGGCGAGCGCCAGGGCGATCAAGGCTTGCTGTGTGCTCAGTGGTACTGCCGGTGCCGACGATTGCGGTGGCGTGGAAGAACAGCTACGGGCGCGTTGAGGCCAGCACCAGCGCTAAATCTGCGCATTGGTGTGGACTCAGCGGGCGAATGCCGAACTCGGCTTCGGCGATAGTGCGGGCGGGAATGCCGCTGAGCGCGGCCAGGTCGAGATAGGTGAGTGAGCGGCTGCGACGTAACGACCGGAGCTGGGCCATTGCACGGGTCTCCTGCACAACGATGCGAGAACGTTCCTCGCAGGGTAGCAGGTTTGCGCCACACAATAGCTGATAGAGCGCTTATAACGATGACATGTCGATGACAGGGTGATCAATTGACCAGGCGATCAATCGATCGTGTGACACGATGAACCTGTCGGTATCAAAACATGGCATCGTGTCACCCTATCACCGTAGTCATCCGGTCACCTTATCACGATACTCGGACTCGAGTTCGGCAAGTTTGCGCTTCCACTCGCGCTGCGAGAGGTAGCGTAGCACGACCATGCCGACGAGCGCGCCGACGCCGATGGCTGGCCACATCAGCCAGGCCATCTGGTTAAAAACGCCGATTAAAAAACCGGCAGTGACGACAAAGGCGAAAACGACGCCCACGATCATATACACTTCGAAGCTGGTGCTGCTAAGATACACTTCGTCGCGTGGGCTGAAAGTGCGACGCTGAGCCATGGGGTTTCTCCTTGGCAGAAGTCAGAATTCAGGAGTCAGTGGCAAGGATGGTTGAACAGAATTGTCCTGTCATGGTAGCACGCACCGTGCTGATTTGCCAGCAGCAATCGCCTGTGCAGACATTGTGCATTTGGCAGAAGTCAAGAATCAGGAGTGCATTCGTTTGGGGTTGCCCTCTGCGGTGGCACGCATCTCCTGAATCCTGACTTCTCGTTAGACAAGTATCAACTCACGCTGGAAGTTGCTAAGGAACTCGCAGCCGTTCTCGGTGACGACCACATCTTCCTCGATGCCAATATAGCCGGCGGCGGTGTTGACACCAAGCTCAAGCGTGAAGACATTGCCGACCTCAACGGTGTGCAGCGGGGCATCGCCATAGCGCGGCCAGCGCGGCCCGA
>JAAUTF010000645.1 GCA_012031775.1 Candidatus Altimarinota bacterium
CGTCGGCCAATGTCCAGACTGTTCGACCGGCTGCGCGCCCGCACCGCTGCTGCCACGATCTCCGGGATACGCCGCTCCAACTGATCGACGAGCATATCGTATGCCATAGTGCCCCTCTGGTAGAATTCAGGATTCAGATGTAAGACCGCGCCGCGCTGCGCCGCATTGTAACACTCAACGTATGCAGAACACAGCGCCTCCTTCGGCACCGATCGCTTTGATACATGGCAAGAGTGGCGCGCATCAAGACAATCTGGCCGATTGACGATTGACCTGTGGCAATGCTCGAGCTTCAGACTTCAGACTTCTGACTTCTATACACTGAATTCTCCATCTTAAGTCGCTTGACGCGATACAATGCGGTTGTTATACTGCTGCCAACGGCGATGACGGGGACGAGTAGCGCAGCAGCTGGCCTTTTAGCGAGTCCGGGGCGGTGCAAGCCAGACAGGTTCACGCAGCGCGAATATCACCCCTGAGCCGGCAGATGAACGGGCCTGTGCCTCATTAGTCTTGCCCGGAGTTGCCCTCCGTTACCAAAACAGGGCGTTGTCTGACGCTCGCCAAGCGCGATTAGCGCTGCACGATTGAATGCTGACGGGTTACGATTATTGCGATCGTCCATCTGCAATCTGCAAGCTGCAATCGAACAAGGGTGGTACCGCGGGGCTTCTTTCGCCTCGTCCCTGATTACAGGGGCGGGGTTTTTGTGTTTCACAGCAGAAGTCAGAAGTCAGGAGTCAGAATTCAGAAGGCAAGAACCAGTGCGATCAGCGGCGAGCAGGACGATTGCGCTCGTTTACACAGCAGAGACCGCCTTGTCACACGCTGAAGCTACTGAATCCTGAATTCTGACTCCTGAATTCTATTCCCAGGAGGATCACGATGTTTCAAGCCGTGGATACCAACGTTTCGTTTCCCAAGCTCGAGGATGAAGTGCTGGCATGGTGGTACGCCAATAATATCGTGCAGAAATCGCTCGCTTCGGGCGAAAAGCCTTTTGTATTCTACGAAGGCCCGCCGACGGCGAATGGCCGCCCTGGGCTGCACCACGTGATCAGCCGCAGCTTCAAGGATGTCATCCTGCGCTACCGCTCGATGCAGGGCTACAAAATCATCGGGCGGCGCGAGGGCTGGGATACGCACGGTCTTCCGGTTGAGATCGAGGTCGAGAAAAAGCTCGGTTTCAACGGCAAGCCAGATATCGAGCAGTACGGCATCGCTGCCTTCAATAAGCTCTGCCGTGAAAGCGTGCTCGAATATATCGACGAATGGAAGGTTTTTACGCGTCGTATCGCCTTCTGGCTCGACGAAGACGGCTACTATACCTTCGATAACAAGTATATCGAGTCGACCTGGTGGATCTTCAGCCAGCTCTGGCAGCGCGGCCTGTTTTTTCGTGACTATAAAGTGACGATGCACTGCCCGCGCTGCGGCACAAGCCTGAGCGATCACGAGGTGAGTCAGGGCGCGCGCGACGATGTCGACGATCCGAGTGTCTATATCAAGTTCCGTATCAACGGTGCTACTGCGCCCGGCAACGACACGAAACTTGCCGCGCCGCTCACCGATGCTTTTCTGGTCGCGTGGACGACAACGCCCTGGACGCTACCGGCCAACGTGGCGCTGGCCGTCAAACACGACTCAGAGTACGTTGAGGTTGAACACCAGGGCGAGCGCCTGGTGCTGGCCGCCGATCTCGTTGCCCGCGTGCTCGGCGACGACTACCAGGAGCTGCGGCGCTTCCGGGGCAACGACTTAGTCGGATTGCGTTACGTCAACTTGTTCGATGGCGTGCCGGGTGCGGGTGTTACGGTCGAACTCGCTCAGGCCTATCGCGTGGTGGCCGACGAAATCGTGAGTATGGACGATGGCACCGGGATTGTGCATATCGCGCCGGCCTACGGCGACCTGGAGGTCGGGCGCAAGCATGGCCTGCCGACGCTGTTCTCGGTGGGGCTCGACGGCAATACGTTGCCGAACTACGCCGATCTCGGCTTCGCGGGCATGTTCTTTAAGGCGGCTGATCCTGCGATCACACGCAACCTAAAAGAGCGTGGCCTGCTGCTCAAAAGCGGGCGCGTGCGCCACTACTATCCGTTTTGCTGGCGCTGCGACACGCCCTTGCTGTTCTTCGCCAAGCCCTCGTGGTACATCCGCACCACGGCGTTTAAGGCCGATCTGGTGGCGAACAACCAGCAGATCCACTGGGTGCCAGAGCACATCCGCGAGGGTCGCTTCGGTAACTGGCTTGCCAACAATATCGATTGGGCGATCAGCCGCGAGCGCTACTGGGGTACACCACTGCCGATCTGGACTAACGGGGACGGCACGCATATGGAGTGCATCGGCAGCGTGGCCGAGCTCGAACAGAAAACCGGGCGCACGCTGCAAGATCTCGATCTACACCGGCCCTACGTCGACGAGATCAGCTGGGAAGATCCACAGCACGGCACTATGCGGCGCATCCCCGATGTCGCCGATGTCTGGTTTGACAGCGGGGCGATGCCGCTGGCGCAATGGCATTACCCGTTCGAGAACCAGGAACTGTTCGAAATGGCGCACCCGGCAGATTATATCTGCGAGGCGATCGACCAGACGCGCGGCTGGTTCTACACACTCCATGCCGAGAGTACACTGCTCTTCGACCGGCCCGCCTTTCACAATGTGATCTGCCTGGGCCACATCCTAGACGAGCACGGCTTCAAGATGAGCAAGAGCCGCGGCAATATCATCCGGCCCAGCGAAGTCATCGACCAATTCGGCGTCGACGCGCTACGCTGGAATCTGTTCGCCTCGGCACCGCCCGGCAACCCGCGGCGCTTCAGCTTGAGCGTTGTCAATGAGACGCTGCGTAAATTTATGCTCACGCTGTGGAACACCTACGGCTTTTTGTCACCTATGCGAACCTGGATGGGTGGACGCCAGCAGAGGCGCAACATGCCGCGCCCCTACTGGCGGCTCTGTCGCCTATTGACCGCTGGGCGCTCGCGCGGCTTAACGGTCTGGTGCGCGATGTGACGGCCTCGCTAGAGGAGTACGAGGTCTTCCCGGCGGCACGCGCGATCGAGCATTTTGTCGATGAGCTATCGAATTGGTACGTGCGGCGCAATCGGCGGCGCTTCTGGAAGAGCGAGACCGATGCCGATAAGCAGGCGGCCTATAGCACGCTCTACACCTGCCTGCTGACGGTGACAAAACTTATTGCGCCCATGGCACCGTTCGTCGCCGAGGTGATATACCGCAACCTGATGGGATTGCAGCATGCAGACGCCAATCGGCAATCTGCCGCTCCCGAGAGCGTTCACCTGGCGCGCTGGCCCGAAGTGAACACAGCGCTGCTCGACGAGCAACTGGTCGATGATACCGAGGCGCTGCTGCGGGCGGTATCGCTGGGCCGCGCGGCACGCAAAAATGCTGGCCTGAAGGTGCGCCAACCGCTCACCGAGATGTGGCTGCGCGCGGCCAACGTCGCCGAGACAGCGGGCCTGCGCCGCTTCGAGGCCGAGCTGCGCGACGAACTGAATATCAAGGCGGTGCGTTATATGGACGCCTCGACCGATATGGTGGCCTACCGCTTCAAGCCAAACCTGCGGCTGGTTGGTAAGAAGTATGGCAAGCTCGTGCCCGCGCTGACGGCGGCGCTCAAAGATCTTGCCGGTGCCGATGCGCGTGCAGCAGCTCACGCGCTCGAAGCAGGCGCGCCGCTGCGCTTGTTGTTGGAGGGCCAGGAACTGGAGGTGCTGGCCGAG
>JAAUTF010000646.1 GCA_012031775.1 Candidatus Altimarinota bacterium
ACTTGCCCGCGCCGGCGTCGCCGGTGACGAGCAGCAGCTCGCCACTGCCACCCACCACGCGCTCGAAGGCATCGAGGACGGCGGCACGTTCGACGGAGCGGCCGTAGAGATGCTGAGAGAGCTGAAGCGTCCGTGCTGCATCGAAGGTACCCACCTGGAAGGGCAGGACATCGCCGCGCGCGTAGCGGCGCTGCACCTCTTCGAGATCGTCGAGTAGGCCCTCGCCGCTTTGATAGCGCTCCTCGGGTGTTTTGGCCAGCAGCTTGAGCAGCACCGCATCGAGATCGGAGGGGAGATCGGTGCGAAGCGCACGCGGCGGGGTGGGCAGACGCGCAATATGGGCGTAAACCAGTTCCGCCGGATCGGCACCGCTAAACGGCAAAGTGCCAGTGAAGATCTCGTAAAGCGTGACGCCGAGCGAGTAGAAATCGCTGCGTTGGTCGACCGCCCGATTGATGCGACCCGTCTGCTCGGGCGACATATAGGCAAGCGTGCCTTCGAAGCTGCGAAGTGCCACAGGCTGCTGCTGTTCACGGCTAAGCCGTGAGGAGATGCCGAAGTCGGTCAGCTTGACCAAATCGGCGGCGGGGCCAACAATAATATTCTGCGGCTTAATATCACGATGGATCACTTGTTGGCGATGCAGATCGACCAGTGTTTGCGTAAGCAGCAGCGCGATGCGCAAGCCAGTTTCGATCCTAATCAGGTGGCCATGGACAAAGGCATCTAGCGACTGGCCGTTGATGTCTTCCAGAACGAGCACAGGGCGCTCGGTAGCAACAAACAGCGTTAGCGGTCGGATGATACCCTGACTCTGCACAAACGAGGCGACGGCAAACTCGTGGCGTAAGCGCGCGACATCTTGCGGAGCAGGAAAAGCGCTGCGGGTTGTTTTGATAACGACCGTGCGCTGGTCGGTTTCCTGGATGGCGCGATAGATAATGCTCGATGCCCCCTGGTACAAAGCAGCGATGATCTGATAGCCCGGCAGTTTGGTGGCAAGCATCGATGCAGCTCCGCGATGGCAGGATTCAGGACTCAGGATTCAGAAGCGTAGCCTTCATTATAAAGACGTATGCAAAAGGTGCAATTCACAGATCAAGAGAAGGGGGTACGGCGATGATGCCACACCCCTTTTTTTGATGCAATGGGAAGCCCACAGAGATCTTTACGGGTCGAAGAACTGCTAGAGCTAGGGCCGTTTCTGGACACGCCGGTGCGCTAGCTCTGGCTCGGCCAGCGGATGCGTGCCGACTTGGCAGCCGCACTTTTGCACGATCCGGCCATTTTATTCAGAATTGAAGATGCAATGGTTTCATAGCGTCGATTGGAGTAATACACAGAATGGATCACCTCTCACCTCTCATACTCCGCCAAACGACCGATATGTAGTTCCTTCCTGCGCCCGATATATTGGACTCATCAGCTATTTTTACATTTTTAACACGTAAACGGTAGTACAATGAGTTGTCAACGATACGTGAAGTGTGAACCGTGAAGAAGCTCACGCCTCACACTTCACGGTTTAGGGAGAGACGGTTCGCACAAAGTGATTCCTTCGTTCAAGGAGAAATTGCATCATGAAACAGACACTCATTGCGGCGTTCATCGTGCTCGGGCTTGCTGGCTGTGCAACGCCAGCCACGACGCTGCCAGCTCGCGAAGCGACGACACTGCCGACGACAGCCGCTGCGCCAACAACCGCACCGGCAGCGATACCAACGACGGAAGCGACGACGGCGGTGGCAGCACCGGAGGTGACGATTCCCGCAGAAGCTGCTGCGTCCGCAGCAGTCTCGCCGCTGGCCAATACGAACTGGTATCTGACCTTTCTTGGCCCGCTCGATACACCTGAGCGCGCAACCCAGGGTAACAGCGTAACATTTAGCTTCGGTAGTGATGGCCGCTTGACCGGCTCGACGGGCTGCAATTCGTTTGCGACCAGCTATGCCCCAGCAGAAAACGGAGCGATCGTGATCGGCGCGCCGACGATGACGAAGATGGCCTGCGCCGACGAAGCGCTTGCCGCGCAGGAGCAGCAGATCCTGAGCTTACTGCAATCGGCGGGCAGCTTCTATATCGAGGGCATTACGCTGGAACTGGCGGGCAACGCAGGGGCGCTGTATCTACAGCAGCAGTGAAGATTCAGAATTCAGGTTTCAGAAATTCGGGCCAACCTTGTAACGCCAGCACTGTGGTGTAGGTGCTGCCGTACCTCTCAGGCTGTATTTTGAGAACTATTGCAGGGCGCGGAGGAAATTCCTCCGCGCCCTGCAACTTTTGATCGATACTTGTGTAGAGATAAGTAGTGACACAAGGTAGGAGTAGTAGGCGGATATGGATCGTTACGCCGGCCAGGACGACGAGCAACTAGTAGTGCTGGCGCGGGCGGGCGACAACGCCGCCTTTGGTGTCCTGGTGCAGCGTTTTCAGGGACGAGTGTACAACATCGCGCTACGACTGTCCGGTGAGCGCCAGGAAGCGCTCGATCTCACCCAGGAGGCGTTCATCCGCGCGCACGCTGCGCTGGCACGTTTCGACACGACGCGTCCGTTTGCACCCTGGCTGGCGCGTGTGGCGACAAATGTGGCGTTGAACCGGCTGCGGCGGCGCAGCCCCACACACGGTGCCCTTCGCCGACGAAGGCGACGCAGAAAGTCACGGGGCGCGCCCGCCGCCCGATCCGAGTACAGAGCCCGAGCGGCGCTTTCTACAGGGCGAGCAGAGCGCGGCGATTCGGGCGGCACTCTTGAGCCTGCCGCCGCACTATCGAGCCGTAGTGGAGCTACGTCACTTCCAAGAACTGTCGTATGAAGAGATAGCAGCGGCCCTAGCCTTGCCGCTAAGCGATGTAAAGAGCCACCTGTTTCGCGCGCGCAAGCTGCTGCGCGATCGACTGGACGGAAGCCTATGAGTCATCTAAACGACGAAGAGTTGCTCGCGTACCTCGACGACGAATTGGAGCCAGCAGCGCGTGCCATGTCCGAGCAACATTTGGCTGGCTGCGCGCATTGCCAGGCCGAACTGACACACTGGCAGGCCATGTTCGCTAATGTTGCGGCATTGCCCGACAAACCATTGGATGTCGACCTCACACCGCTGGTGCTGGCGGCCGTTGCACCACGCTGGTCGTGGCGCGCATGGCTACTGTTGGTAACGCAGATCGCGGCGGCGGCAGCGCTGGCGCTGTGGCTATTGCCAGGCTTCACATATGCACTCGGCGTGTTGCGCTTCGACCTGCTGTGGAACGGTGCCGTGCTCTGGCTTAACCAACAGCAGGCGGAACTGGCCACGGCAGTCGCAAACTTCGAGAACGCGCTAACCCAGGTACACGTGCCGCAGTTCGTAGTGCTGCAGCCCCTAGAATGGACGATGGTGCTGCTGTTGGCAGCGCTGTTCTGGTTGGCAGGCAACCGCCTGTTGTTGAAGGAGGCGCAGCGATGACTCTGGGCGAACTTGGCGCTTCAGTCGCTTTTTTTAATCCTGCTCGTCGGCAGCTTGCTCGCGTTGATTGTGCTCTGCGCGACGCTCTTTTCGCAGCTCGTGGCGCGGGCGCAGCGCAACGTCGAGCGGATGCCACTGCGCTGCATGCTGGTTGGGCTGGTGAACTTCCTCTTCTTCGGCCTACTGGCCGCCGCGCTCAGTTCGGGCGGCGATATTGGCGGCTTGCTGGCGCTGCTGCTGCTGACGGCGCTGCTGAGCTTTGTAGCGCTCGGGCTCACCGCCGTCGCCGCTGCCATCGGCGACC
>JAAUTF010000647.1 GCA_012031775.1 Candidatus Altimarinota bacterium
GTGCATCACCATCACTGGTGAATCCTAGTCGGCGCCGGTCTAACACCTCCAGGAGGCGGATTTCTTGAACAAGCACATCGCGGTAGTCAGCGTGAGTTACACCAAGCGCGTCCTTAAGCCGCTTCAGCCCGGTGCGATAGTTCAGTGACATACTGCCTTGAACGGATGGGGCGATATCAGCGCTTGTCACCGCATCGGTCGGCAGTACACGGATGCGGCGCGACCACTCTGCAACTGTGCCTACTAGCCGTCGCGCCTGACCAAAGTTGCCGCGCTGACGTTTTGAGAGCTGAACTTTCAGCACTGTCAGCATATTAATCAATGGCACAGCGCTCTCGACCCCGCCAGCTTCGAGCATCTCGCGCGCATCGGCAAGGTGCTGAACAGCGCGAGGGTGGTTGCGCTCTTCAAGCGTCTGCCGTGCAGAGCGCAGCTCAGCAAGCGCGGCCTGCCGCGTCTCCTCGAGGTAGACCCGCATTTTGTGTAAGACGGATAATGAGTTCATTGAGCGATTCAAGCGAAGACCTCACCTCAGGCACTGCTACCCCATCTGGGGCCTGCTGGCCCGGCACAGCTAATACCTTCGTTTCGGGCTCTACGGTATCATTCGACTTTGGGCTGTAATCGCCATCTTCAGAAGGGCGCTGCTCAAGCATTGACGCCGCGCCCTTGTCGCCAAGCATTCCCGGTGGCTCGCGACGCGCATTGTGCGCCGGATACTGTCGATTGATCATGCCACTCAGCCCAGGAGGGAGATCGGGAGGAACCGGGAAGTTCGCAAGGTGCATCTCTGGCTTCGTATTCACATAGTGCATCACCGGTGTCTGTGTGGCACCAAACAAGGAACACGTGCGCGTGACCAGATCAGCCACATACGAAAACAAGCTACCGACTGTGAGTCTGCCACCCGTATACCTCCGCAGATCGACATCGCCAAGAAAGGCTGAACACAAGGCGCGGCCAAAGACTGTCATAGGTTCGCCCGGCTCAACAAAGGGCTCTTCTCCTTCTGACTGAGCCAGCAATAAAGCATAGGAAGGGCCGGGTTCAAGCAACTGTTGGACAGCTTCGGGTGGAAGTGCCGTTGCCGTGTTGAGGACGACCAGGAGTCTTGGCGTGAAGAAGCCGTTGCCGATATGAGCGCGTTTCTTAAACGAGGTCAGAAGTTGATGAAACTCGCGAATCGTTATCCCTGGTTTCGGATGTTTCGGACGATCCCAAGGCTCGCTCTCATTACTACCCAGCAGTAGCACTTCGTGTGAATCGGTGTAGGTGTACGTGCCACAAAACACAATCACAATTGTGTCGTTGCTGATTGAGCGATAGGCGAGTTCCGCGAGGTCATCATAAATTCGTCTCCCAGTTGCATGGGTATCAGCATAGATAATTACCTGGTCCCACGGAAACGCTGCGCCTTCGGCATAACACAAGGCCGCATGCACTGAACGAGCCTTCTGCGCTGCATCAACTCCAGGCGCGAGTGTTCCACAGCCAATAATCAAACCACGGCCATTTTCATTGAGAATTGTGATGTGCCTCAGCCATTGTCTGGTTCACGTCATATCTGTGCCACGCCGTGGCAGGGCATCATAGACCAACGATCGCATTAAAGGAACGCTGGACTGCTGCCAGCGCGAGCCGATTGAGCGCGTCCAGCACCGCCGCGCGTTCAGCCCGCATGTTTTCGGTGTCGCCGAAACGCTGCGCCCGGTCAACGTTCTCAGCAAGCCGTACCTGATACGTTAGTGCCTCCACGTAGCGCGGATGCTGAATGCCGAGCAGGTCAAGCAGGCGGCGCATGCCGATGAGGTAGACCGCAAAGAGATCGGCCGGGCGGTCGATTGGTAGACTCTCTGGTGGATTCGGCAGTGTGAACTGAATATTCGTGATCGTGCCAGCCATAGTGCTACCAATAGTGACATCGCCAAACTGCGTGCCGTGCCCAAAGCTGATCAGCCGCTGATCGACCGCGATCGCTTTGCCACCGAGCGCCACCACCGCACCCGAAGCATCACCATTGATAGTAATAGGCTGATCAGGCAACTGAACTGCGGCGCGCAATGCATTCGCGATTTGCCCAGCAGAAGGTTTTATGGCCACCGGCAGATTCTCAGCAATAGCCTGGGTCAAGGCTTCTTGATTGAAGTCGGTTTGCATCCCAGCCTCCCTTCCTTCAACGCTGCAACTGCCGTAGTAGCGTACGACCCTTCGCTGTGATCTCAACGATATCGGCACCAAGATACTTAGTACGCGACACATAGCCAGACTCTTCTAAGAGTTCTACCTCATCGAGCACAACATCAGGAGCAAGGCCCGCCTTTCCAGCGAGGACAACGTTGCCCAGAATATTCTGCTTGCCACCGAGATCACTGAGTGCCTGCAGAACACGCTGCTGATCTGGCGTGATGCCTACTGCTGCCGCACCTTGTTGGCTTTGTACTGGCGCAATCCCCTGCTGTCGCTGGGTCTGTACCATGGTGTTAAAGTCGGTGCCAACTGCCGCGCGTGCGAGCCCGTTGATGTCATAGATAATGGCAGCACGATCCGCACGAACAGTTTCGGTATCGCCGAAGAGTCTGGCGCGTTTCACATTCTCTTGAAGCCGTTGCTGATACACAAGTGCCTCTTGATAGCGCTCGTGCCTGCGCCGAGTTGGTTGAGCAGCTGCTGCATAGCACTCAAGTAATCGTCGTACATAGCTCCCTCTCTAGACACCACCACACAAGGGTGATGTGGACTGACTCAGACGCCCTAGTTCCTCGATAGCGCGCCCATAAGGTGCGAAAAAGGCGTTGCTGTTGCTGCCCGGCTCGATCGAACGGGCGTGGGGAAAGGCGCTCACCGCCTGAAGATCGGCTCGAGCACTATCTCGCGCTGCGGTAGCGGCATCTGTATCACCGCTGCCTGCGGCACGCAGACACAATTCTTTCTGCGCCAGGCCGCGCACCAGGTAGGCCGCCGCGACGCTGTTCAGCGGCCCGTCGGCGAAGATCGCCCCGCGCTCCTCAGCGCTCACGGTTCCGATCGGTGGCTGCGGGACGTTGTCAGCCAGCTTCTGCTGCTGAAGCGCCTGTGCATCAGCGAGATAGCTGTTGATGAGTAATGTTGCGGTGTCGACGGCCTCGCCATAGCGCTGGCGGCTGTAGGCGTCCCACATGGCGCTTTCGAGCGAGGCGCTGGAGGGGACATTGGCCGAAGGCGCGTTGTCGATACGATCGCCGAAGCCAAAGGGGTCAGGTAGGAGCCAGGCCAACAGTGCAAGAATGACGGCAGCGATGGTTGCCCAGGCCACCCACCAGTTCAAGCTATATCGGCGCGGATCGCTCCCAGCGCTACCACTCGCTTCTTCCGCACGATCGGTGGTTGCGGGCGGTACCACCGGCTTCGGCGGCGCAGGCGCTCCCTCCTGCTCGGTCACCAATTGGTTGAACGAGATACCGATCGTCGCCAGCGCCAGACCGTTCAGCCGGTTCATCAGTAGTTCACCGCCAGGTCCATCCCGGCATAAAGGCTTGCAACCTCGGCCTCATAGCCGTTGAACATCAGCGTATCGATCCGCCCGCCGAAGAGGCCGCTGCCGACACGACGCTCTGACGCCTGGCTCCAGCGGGGATGGTCCACAGTCGGGTTCACGTTCGAATAGAACCCGTACTCGCTGGGCTGCAGCATGTTCCAGGTGGTCGGAGGCATGTCTGCAACCAGGCTGATGCGGACGTGCTCTTTGATGCTTTTGAACCCGTATT
>JAAUTF010000648.1 GCA_012031775.1 Candidatus Altimarinota bacterium
GCGCGCGCGCGCGCAGGTATGCGCACCGCAGATCGACATCGCCAAGCTGTACGACGACGCGATGCTGGCTTACGCCATTAACGGAAGCGCGCTCGGAGCGAAGTGTGGCGGGCCAGTGCGGCTTGTGCTACCCGGACGTGACGGGCGCTGCTGGGTGCCGCAGGTGGCGCAGATCAGCCTGACAAGCCAACTGTGCGCGCGCACACCGCAAATTGAGAACCGAAAACCAGCAATCGCAGACACTGAACAAGACGGGCACACAGCTGCTGATCGAAGCGCTGAGCCGACGGATCTGACAGTAACGGCGCTGATCTGCGGGCCGCAGCCGGGCGCAATGCTGTTGCCAGGGCAACATGAGATCAGCGGCTTTGCCTGGTCGGCGGGGCGGGGTATCGCGACAGTTGAGGTCGATCTAGGCGGTGATCGCGGTTGGGTAAGCGCGGAGTTGGGTGAAGATGACGGCCCGCGTGCGTGGCGTACGTTCAAATTGGCCTGGGAGGCAGTCCCGGGCGAGCATTGGCTGACAGCGCGTGCGATCGACCGCCTGGGCAACCGAAGTAAACCTGGCGAGCGGGCAAAAGTTACAGTCACAGCAACGAGCGCAGCTACAACCTTGTTTAGCTGCGCAGCCGCCGCACATTGCGTGCGGTGATCACGATGAGCGTTACGATGGTGAGCGGAATGACAAAAGTGAGCATAGCGACACTGAAGATGCGCAGGTTGGCCGCTTGTGTCGCGCTGAGCAGCAGATACAGCGTATAGGCGATATAGTAGCCAAGAAACAAACCGCCCTCCCAGCGCGCGATCATACGCCCGTTAAAGAAGATCGGTAAGCAGGCCACGGCGACCACCGTCATCACCGGCAGATCGAAGGCAAGTGCGCTGTTCGGCACGGCAATCGGTGCGGGCGCGAAGAGCGCGGTTAAACCGAGCACCGCAAGGATATTGAGGATATTGCTGCCTACCACGTTGCCAACAGCGATCTCGCGCTCGCCGCGCAGGCTCGCTAGCACCGACGTAGCGATCTCCGGCAGCGACGTGCCAACTGCCACCACAGTCAGCCCGATGATCAGCTCGCTGATACCCAAGGATCGCGCAAAGGATACCGCGCCATCGACAAGCCACTGCGCGCCAAGAGCAAGCAAGGCCAGGCCAAGTGCGATCAGGCCGAGATTCTGAAGAATAGTTCGTCGATTGCGCAGTGGCCTCTTCGACACGACGGTCTGCTGCTCAGCAGGCCCCTGACGTGCGCTGAGCACGGTTGTGAGCAGGAAAACCACAAGCAACACGACAAGGACGATCCCATCGAGGCGACCAATATGGCCATCGGAAGCGAGCAACCAGAGAAGCAGCGAAGCGGCGATCATCATCGGTACTTCACGTTGAAGTACGCGCGGTGCAACTAGTAGCGGAGCGACAAGCGCCGCGAGGCCCAGGATGAGCAGCACATTGGCGATGTTGCTGCCGATCACATTGCCCAGGGTCAGATCAGCCTGCCCGATCAGCACGGCGCGTACGCTTACCGCAAACTCGGGCGCACTTGTTCCTAAGGCGACGACCGTAAGGCCGATAATCAGCGGTGAGATGCCGATCATCGCGGCCAGATGCGCAGAACCGCGCACCAGCAGATCCGCTCCCCAGATGAGCAGCACGATGCCGACAACGAACAGAATTCCGGTGATGAAGCTCATCAGTATCGTCCCTACGTTGTATTCGTGGTGAGAACGTGACGCAAAAAAGAGGCAGCACAAACAGGTTGTGACAGCCTCCACCAATGCTCGGAAGTGATTGGAGCCGAGTGCTCCTACTTTGTATGTAAAGACGCTGTGTGTTAGCGTCTGCTGAGCGTTCCATCGCCCCACTCACTATACCAGAAAAAAGGCGACTGTATAGGCCTGAATCCGCTTATGGTGTTCTGTACGCCATCTTCGGCACAAGTGACGAGGCCCAATACAACAGCCCGCTTGGGTATAACTGGCCTGCCAAGGGAGGGTGTGCGTAACTTTTTGGGCTGCTCAAACGGTATAAAGAGTATGAATGCGAATCACCGCTACTACCTGGGCTTCAACCGCGTAGCCGGTATCGGCCCGACACGACTGCGCCGCCTAATCGAGATCTGCGGCTCAGTGCAAGCAGCCTGGCAGGCGAATGCAGCGGCGATGATCGCTGCCGGGTTAGATGCACGCAGTAGCCGCGCGCTCCTGACGGCGCAGCGAACACTTGATCTTGATGCAGAACTACTGCGTGTTGAACGTGCGGGCGTGCATCTGCTCTGTATCGAAGATGAGGCCTATCCGCGGCTGGTAGCCGAAGCACCGGCAGCGCCGCCAGTGCTGTATGTGCGTGGCGAACTCAAGGCACAAGACGATTGGGCGGTGGCGATTGTCGGCACGCGGTCGCCGACAAGCTACGGCAAGGAGGCGACCTACCGAATAGCCTATGATCTAGCGGCGAGCGGTGTAGTCGTTGTGAGCGGGCTCGCGTTAGGTGTGGACACCATTGCCCATCAGGCGGCGCTAGAGGCGGGCGGGCGCACGATCGCAGTGCTCGGCAGTGGCATTGATCGGATTTACCCAGAGCGTAATCGTCGCCTGGGCGAGCAGATCGTGGCGCAAGGCGCGCTTATATCCGATTATCCACTTGGCACCGCGCCGGCACCGCTCAACTTCCCGCCACGCAACCGTATTATCAGCGCCCTGACACTGGCCACTCTGGTGATCGAAGCAGGTGGCGAGAGCGGTGCCCTGATCACGGTGGGCTTTGCGCTCGACCAGGGGCGCGAGGTGTTCGCGGTGCCAGGCTCGATCTTCAGCCGCACCAGCGTGGGCACGCACCAGCTTATTCGCGATGGAGCCACGCTGGCGCGCGGCGCCGACGATATTCTGGCGGAACTGGATCTCCAGCGGGCAAATGTGCAGCGGGCCACGCGTGACACATTACCGGACGATCCGGTCGAGGCGGCGGTGCTATCGTTATTGCGCTTCGACCCACAGACGATCGACGATTTGGGGATTGTAGCAGGGCTACCAGCAGCGCAGATCGCTGCCACACTCGCTATGTTGGAATTAAAAGGCCTGGCGCGTCAGGCGGGGGCATTTGAGTATGTGCGGAAATAACATTCTCTACAGAGCGACGAGTAGCTAGGTATGGGTGGGGGCGCACCATACTGCGTCACCACCTACACTCAGAGGCGCTTAATCAAAATAGGCTTCGAGGCGATTTTTGAGCGCGTCATTCAGCATACGCGCGGCGCGCGGCAACAGCGGCGGTAGGGCATCGAGTGAAAAGAAATCGACACTAATATTCTCGGGGCTGCTCGGCTGAAGTTCGCCACCGGCGATGCGAGCGAAGAAGAACAGGTTTATCAGCTGCGCTTGGTCGCCATTTGGATACGTCCAGGCAAAATCCGGCCCACTGTAGATTCCGATCAGGCGCTCGGCAACAAGGAGAAGGCCGGTCTCGCTCAGCACCTCCCGATGCAGACCCTGGGCCGGGGTTTCATCGAGCTCGATCGTGCCGCCGGGAATATCCCAGAGCATCACATCGGCGCGTTTGCAAAGCAGCAGGCGGCCTGCTTCGTCGCAGGCGAAGGCTCCAACACGGACTTGCAAGATGCGCTGATGACCAACGTAGGATGCAGCCAGCGTGTATACTTAACAGTTGTCATGGATTTGTCCTCAGCTAGTTACTGCGAGCCGGAAGCCGGTAAACTCATTATGCATCGTCGGGAGCAAA
>JAAUTF010000649.1 GCA_012031775.1 Candidatus Altimarinota bacterium
GCCAAAGGCCGCCGCGGCCCGCTGCCGCCCTGCTGCGCGTAAACCGTCGCCTCGCCGACGGTGGTACTGTCAAAGATCTCGCCGCGCTGCTCGCGCGCGGCGCGATAGCGGTCGATAAACTGGCCGGCTGCACATCATCGCGCGAGTTAAAGATCAGCAGCAAATCGCCCGCCGCCGCAAGCTCATCGAGCGTCGGCAAGTCGCCATCGAACACAGCTGGGTCGAGATCGGCAGCGGCAAGCGACATCTCAGTACCGATCCATGGTGCAACATCGCTGGCGAAGGCCAGGCCGAGCGTATCCTCGATCTGATCGCCCGCCGGGGCCGGGTTCACATCGGCAAAAGATCAGGGTAGGCATTGCGCAGCCGATCGAGGTTCGGCAAGTCGCGCAGGTTCGGCGTGAGCGAGGCGTAGAGCTGCGTCTCGGCGGCCAGCAGCCCCGGCACCGGATCGGCCTGTTGAACGTAGATAAAAGCGGCGAAGGCGACCGCGCTGACCGCGAGCGAGAGCAGCGCCACCACGGTGCCGCCCAGCATCGCACGGCGAAAATCACGCGGTGCTGCGCTAGCTTGAATATCGGTTGACATCGGTTCAAAACTTTCTAGTTAGAGAGCTATATATCAATTATACCGCGAGTTGGCGAGCGCAGAGCACAGCGCCCCCACCGCACAGAAAGCAACGATCCTCCTGAATTCTGAATCCTGAATTCTGAATCCTGAATCCTCACCGCCCCGATCCGTGGTAGGATTCACTGGTGATTTCACTTGCCGAAACGGTGACCTATGGAGTTGCAAGAATTGCCGCTTGTCGCAGCGGTCGGACATCTGCTCTGTCATAACATCGCCGATGCGCAAGGGCGAAAGGCGTTGCATAAAGGGCATGTTATACGTATGGAAGATGTGGAACGCCTCGCAGCCCTTGGGCTCAGCAGCGTGCGTGTCGCGGTGTTCGCCGCCGACGATGTTCACGAGGATGTGGCGGCCTTACGCCTGACACAAGCTGTTGTCGGCCCGCATTTGCATAGCAGCGCTGCAAAGGGCGGGCGGGTGAATGTGCGCGCGGCGAGCAGTGGGCCGCTTTTAGTCGATGTTGCTGCCTTGCACGCGATCAACGAGATCGATGGCTTGACAGTTGCTACCCTACCTGATCAGCGCCTTGTCCATAACGACGTCACCGTGGCGACGATCAAGGTTATCCCTTTTGCGGTGCCCGAGGAAGCGTTATGTCGCGCTGAGCAGATTGGCGCGACAACACAGGTGCTGCAAGTTCGCCCGCTGCAGCTGCGACGGGTTGGCGTTATTTTGGTGAGCAGCCCTGCTGCGCGCCGTCGCGTGGCCGCCGGGTTGTACCCGGCGATCGAGGCGCGGGTGCAAACACTGCAGGCTACAATCGTCGAGACATGTTATGTCAATATTGAGAGCGCTGCGATCGCAGCGGCCATATACCAACAGCAGCATGCCGGTGTCGAACTAGTGATCATTGCGGGCGAAACCTCGATCATCGACATCGACGATGTCACGCCGCAGGGCATCCGACAGGCAGGTGGGCGCATCGAGCACTACGGCGCGCCGGTTGAGCCGGGCAATCTGCTGCTGCTGGCATATCTTGGGCAAGCACCGAGCACCGGGCACCAAGCCCCTGAAGGTGAAGTAACACCTGAGCGCGCGCTGCCGATTTTAGGTGCGCCGGGCTGCGTACGCTCGCGCGACATGAACATCGTTGATCTTATATTGCCGCGCCTGTTGGCGGGCGAAGCAGTGCGCCGCAGCGATATTGTGGCGCTGGGTCACGGCGGATTATTATGACACCCAGCGCGGGGTTGAAGACAAACAATGGCTGATCTTTCCTACATCTACGCAGTGCTGCTGCCACACCCCCCACGAGCGACGGGGTGCTGCTGCACCAGACGGACGGCGGCTGGGAGCTGCCGAACTTTACACGCCACGAGCGTGACTTCTGGCAGCAGGTAGTCCAGGTTAATCGGGGCATATATGAGCTACTCGGCGCACAGGTAACAACGCTGCGCTGCGCTGCGATCGACTACCGCGCCGAGCGCGAGCAGGTCTACAAACTCTACGCGCTGGAAAACCAGAACGCCTCCTGGGCACCGCCGCCTGGCTGGCGCTGGTTCGATCAGCACGCCATCGATGGATTGCACTTCGTTGCGCCCGGCGAGCGCAGCGCCATCCACGAGTGGTTTAACTGGATGTACAGCGACGCTCCGAGCGACCGTGTGCCTTGGTATCGGCCCGGCTGGTATCAGGAGGCTGCGGCCTGGATCGCAGCGCGGCTCACCGCCGCCTCGATCGAGGTTGTTGGATCGATCGAGCAGGTGCGCTCCTGGCAGCGCTCGGCGATCTTACGCGTAGCAAGCGCGGAGGGCTTTGTCTATTTTAAAGCCGTGCCACGCTTCTTCGCCCACGAACCACGGCTCACGCATGCCCTCTCCGCCGCCGACCCCGACCATTTTCCGCGTCCGCTGGCCGTCGATAGTCGGCTGGGTTGGCTGCTCATGCGCGACTTCGGCGGCACTACGCTCGATAAGATCGATAGCCTGCCAACCTGGGAAGCGGCCCTGCGCGACTTTGCTCAGGTGCAAATCGATAGCATCTCGCATCTCTCGCTGCTCCAGAAGATGGGCATCGCCACGCGCAGCATCGAGCAGTTGCGCCGCTACAGCGTCGATCTCTTCGCCGACCGCGAGGCCGCATTGCCCGGCTCACCCGCCGGTCTCTCGGACGCCGATCGCGCCACGCTTGGCACGTTACAACCCCGGATCGGCGCGCTGCTCAACGATCTGGCGAGCTATCGCATTCCGCTCACACTCGAACACGGCGACTTCTGGCCTGGCCAGGTGATCCACACTGCGCGCAGCAATGTTTTATCGACTGGTCAGATAGCTCGATCGCCCATCCGTTTTTCAGCTTGCTGCTCTTTCTTGAAGAAGTAGAGGATTATTTTCCCGATGAAGACGACGTGCGCCTACGCCTGCGCGATGCCTATCTCGCGCCCTGGCGCCGCTACGCTGGTAACGTCGACATCGAGCGCGCCTTCGAGATCGCACAGCCACTCGGTGCCTTACACCACGCGTTAACCTATTATCGTTTTGTGCTGCCCCATATGGAAAGCAAATGGGAGATGGAACTGATGGTGCCGTTTTATTTGAAGATGTTATTGCGCTTGGCGGCGTAGGCAGGAGTCAGGAGTCAGGAGTCAGAATTCAGAAGTACCAGAACACCCAATGCATTTGGCACTGCTATCCGCGTTGTCATCGCAAGTACATAGCGGCTGTCAAATCGGTTGATCTCAAGCGGCGCACCCGACGTGCATTGCAATGCGCCAATGCTCCTGACTCCTGACTCCTGACTCCTGACTCCTGCCTCCTGCCTCCTGCTCGTCACGCCGCCCGATAACGCAGCGCCAGCGTTAATTCACGAATGACATCGCGCTCCGCCGGGCTCACCGATTGGCCGCCGACACCAAAGAGCCCACCCTCGCGTTCAGACTGTGCGACCTGCGTGATAATGTGGATCACAAAGGCCCGGTAAGCATCGGCTTCGTCGACACCAGCGCGCTCCTCGATCAAGTCGACTGCCTTGATCGCAAGATCAAGCGCTTCATCGACGATCTGGTCGAAAGTCGACGCGACACCAACCGTTTCTTTCAAGGCATTGCGCTCGCGCTCCTCGCGCGATTGCGGGTCGAGCGTAACGATCAGACGTTGTAGCAGCG
>JAAUTF010000650.1 GCA_012031775.1 Candidatus Altimarinota bacterium
TGGTCGACGAGCGCCGTGAAGCTCAGCGCGCCAGCCGAGGCGAGGCTCATCTCGAACGTCGCCTCGCCGTCATGCTCGCCCGCGTATTCGAGCGAGACGATCTCGAACAGCCCCTCGATCACTCCGAAATCCGGCACCACGAGCTGGAACCGCGCCGCCGCGCCGTCGAAGCCGCGCTGCCGTTCGTGGAATGACTGCCGATAGTATCGGCTGCACCAGCGTCTCGACCGCCAACAGCGGCGGCTGGTGCTGTGGTGATGCGAATCTCTTCGGCGCTAGCGAACGCAGCGATATCTGTAGCTGGAGCGTCTGCCTCTGGCGTAAGCGCCTCGTCAACCACCGGCCTGATAACCGCTTTGCGACGGCGTTTAAGCGGTGCAGCGGCCTCTGGCTCTGGCGCGCTACCTGGCTCCTCGTGGTCGCCGTTGTCGAGATCGCTCATAGGTAACTCCTAAGACCACATTCATATAATAGAGTTATACCGGTGCTGATGTGACGACAGTGTCACTGCCATTACATCAGCATCAATTGGAGGGTTTATAAAGGCGTTCTATGCACTCATCCTTCTGAGTCTTGGATCTTAAGACCTGACTTCTTCTGCAGAAACGCGTTCAGCGCCATTTCGGCGCGCGCAAGTTCATCGCCAGGGCCTGCCCCATCGGATGCGAGCGCGAGCGCATCGGCTGAAGCGACAGTAGGCTGCCACCCTAAGGCACTACGTGCGCGTGTTGTGTCGACGACGCAGCTATATTTGAGAAAGCCGCGATCGAACGGAAAGTCGCCGAGTGTCCATGGGCCGCCAAGAAAACTGGATAGCCCGAAGAGCGGTTCTGGCACCGGCAGCGGCTGGTGCCCGGCCAGTCGGATAGCCTGGCTCAGCGTGAGCGGGTCGGCGGCGATATTATAGACACCGCCCTGCTGCGCCTCGACGGCAGCGACAAAGGCGCTGACAGCGTCTGCAAGCGCCAGCAACTGCACCCGTGGGTCGAAGCCGAAGACCGTGCGCGGCGTGGGCTGACGCACGTAGCGAGCAAAGGTACCGCTAGAAAGCGGCGCGCAGCGCAGCGTAAGCAGCAGCATTTCAGGCTGGCGGTGTGCGAACTCGCTCACGAAACTGTCGACTTCGGCGTAGTCGCGGATGATGCCCGAGATACCATCGTGCGCCACCGGCCAGTGCTCTTCGATCAAGGCCGGGTTACCGGGCTGTGCGCCGTAGACAAGGGCGTGACTGCGTACCACCACGCGGCGCACACCAGCTGCGGCACAAGCGCCCAGCACCTCCATCGTGCCAAGCACATTGCGGCGCACGGCCGTCTCGCGGCTAGCGGGCGAGTGGTCATCGCCGATGACATCGAGATGGACGACGGTATCGACAGCTTCGGCCCGCAGCAGGGTACACAGCTGCTGTCCGCTCAGTTGTGCGGTAAGCAGCTCAGCCTGACCATAGGGCAGGGCTGGCAGGTGCGATGCAACACCGAGCAGGCGCACAGCGGGGCGTGCGCCGAGCGCCTCGCCGACTGCAGCGCCGAGTGGCGTACTAATACCGTTGATAAGGATTGTGCTCATAGCGCAGCCTTGTGGCAATCGGCAATCTACAATCCGAGATCTGCAATAAAATTATGTTGCCTCGCGCAGCCATTGCTCAAGGCCTTCTTTGTCCAGAGTGGCGTTGTGCAAAGCGGCGAACAGCCATACCAGATCGCCATCGCCGATGTCGGGCTTGAGGCTATAGCCGTTGATCGCCAGAAAACGCAGCAGCGTCAACAGCGCCGTCACCTCGTTCCCGCCGACAAAGGGATGGCTTTTCAGCAGCAAGTAGATCATCACCGCCGCTTTACTGCACACATCGCTATAAAGCTCGGCACCGAACATCTCCTGGCGCGGCGCGTTTAGCACATTCTGCAATCGGTCTTGGCTGGCGATACCCATCTGCCCGCCAAAGCGCGACACGGCGTAGACGTGCAGATCGAGCAATTCTTCTTTTGAAAGATACTGCGTCACAATAAAACCACTGCTTGAACAAACGAGCCAAAGAGCCAAAGAACAAATAACAGGACATACCCTTGCTATTGCTTGCCCCCATTACAACAAAAGTTTGTTCCTTTGCTCTACTGTTCCTTTGTTCCTCCTACAGCCCGGCCAGTTCTCGAAAAGCCTTATCGTACTTATCGCCGACATTCTTGGCCCATGCGCGCAGCTGCGGGCTCAGCGGGCGGCGCAGCAGCACTTCGCCCTCGGTGAAGATAATCTCGACTACCTCTTCCTCGCCGAGGCCGACAGCACGCAACCAGCCCTGGACTACATCCGGCAAGTTCTCGCGTTCGATCGTAAATGAACGGGGCATCGTCTCTTCTCACTCAAGGGTACAGGTCGCCGGCCATGGGGTACAGCACAAACGCTATACCCTCTACCCTGTAACCTCTAATCGCGTTGACGCAAATGCGGAAACAAGATCACTTCGCGGATCGTCGTCTGGTCGGTCAATATCATCACCACACGGTCGATGCCGATGCCAAGCCCGCCGGTGGGCGGCATACCGTACAGCAGCGCATTCAGATAATCTATATCCATCTGATGCGCCTCGTCGTCGCCGGCGTTATAGGCACGCCCCTGGTCGATAAAACGCTGTTCCTGGTCGAAGGGATCGTTCAGCTCGGTGAAGGCGTTGCCGATCTCCATCCCGGCGACATAGGGTTCGAAGCGCTCGGTGAACGCCGGGGTTTCGGGCTTACGTTTGGCGAGCGGCGATAGATCAACCGGAAAATCGGTGATAAAAGTTGGTTGGACAAGCAGTGGCTGCACATACGCGCTAAAGAGTTCATCGACCTGCTTGGCCCAGGTTGTTTTGCGCTCGACCTTGAGGCCGTTGCTGCGAATCTCGTGATTGAGTGTTTCCAGGTCGGTCGTTATAGTGATGTCGATGCCGGTGCGCTCGGCGATGGACTCGGCCATAGGCACGCGCTGCCAATCTGGCCCGAAGTCAATCGTCTGGCCCTGATAGGAGACGGCGGTGCTGCCGGTAGCCTCGATCGCCAGCGTGCGCAGCATCTGCTCGACGAGCCGCATCATATCGTTGTAGTCGGCGTAAGCCTGATAGCACTCCATCATGGTGAACTCGGTGTTGTGGCTGCGATCGACACCTTCGTTGCGGAAGTTCTTGCCGATCTCATACACACCGCTGAAGCCGCCGACGATCAGGCGCTTCAAATACAGCTCGACGGCGATGCGCAGGTACAGATCCTGGTGCAGCTGATTATGATGGGTGACGAAAGGGCGTGCGGTGGCACCGCCGTAGACCGGCTGTAGCACCGGTGTCTCGACCTCGACAAAGCCGCGCTCGTCGAGAAAGCGGCGCATGGCATTCATTATCTTGGTGCGTGTACGAAAGATCGCGCGCCGATCGGGGTTGACGATCAGGTCGAGGTAGCGCTGGCGCAGCCGCTCCTCGACATCTTGCAGGCCAGCCCATTTCTCGGGCGGCGGGTTGATCGCCTTAGCCAGCATTGTCAGCTCGTGGACAAAAAGCGAGGGCTCGCCGGTTTTCGTACGGCGCAGCGTGCCCTGGCCTCTACGATATCGAAGGTGTCGAAATCGTCGCGGAAGCGTTCAAATGGCACATCGCCCAGATCGCCGCGGCTCACCCAGAGCTGAATCGCGCCGCTGCCATCGTCGATGTGCGCACCCCGGAGGATTTCGCCCGCGCATCCGCGGCTGATCCCGGCTCCGGCGCG
>JAAUTF010000651.1 GCA_012031775.1 Candidatus Altimarinota bacterium
CATCAGTCAACGCTGTAGCCATTTTCCGAAACGTCGCAGCGGGAAATTCGCCGCTCTGATCGACGTGATGCGCGTTCGGGGCCAGCTCTCTATCGCTAAATTCACGCACGCTGCGCTGAATAAGCAGCTGCTCTTCATTTAGATCGAAGTGCATCGTACCACCTCCTTGCATTCACCATTGACTGCGGGGGTAGTATAGCACGACTACTCGAAGCGCATCGCCTCCACACCTTCCATCGTCTCGGCGATAAGGTTGTCGACCACCGCGTTAAGGTCGTTTGTCTGCTCGAAGACGGCGAGCTGGCGGTCGGCACTCGATCCGTTGTCGGCGATATGCAGCAGATACTCGACTTCTTTACGCGAGCCAAGCATATCCACCACGTCGTCGACGAGCGTGACCATTTCGTAGACAAGGCGTTTGGTCTCGACTTCGCTGCGTTTGCCGAAGTCGATCATTTTGCCGAGCAGCCCGTAGCGCTGCGCACGCCACTTGTTCTCGTTGATAAGCGCCCGCCGATAGACACGGAAGGTCGTATTTTCCTCAAACATCATGTAGAATTTCACGACCAGCGCCTGCATAACAGCGGCCAAGGCCAGGCACTCATCGACGCGCGTGGCGATGTCGCAGACACGAAATTCGAGCGTGCCGAAGAAGGGGTGTGGGCGTAGATCCCACCAGATCTTCTTGCCGTTATCGATACAGCCAGTATTTATCAGCAGTTGAATATAACGCTCGAACTCGCCCGCCGAGTTGAATGAGGGCGGCGTACCGGTGCGCGGGAAACCACTAAAAATAACGCTACGATACGACTTGAAGCCAGTTTTGCGGCCCATCCAGAAAGGCGAGGAAGTTGATAATGCGAGCAGATGCGGGCAAATATACCGTGCCACGTTCATCAACTCGATCGCAACATCGTTATTCGGCATGCCGACGTGACAGTGCATCCCGAAGATCAGGAGTTGCAGCGCCACATCCTGCATCTCATCGACCACACCGTAGTAGCGCTCGTGCGGCGTAATCTCCTGCTGCATCCACGATGAGAAGGGATGAGTACCAGCGGCCACAATTTTCAAGTTATGACGAGCCGCCAGCCCGGCGATAGCCCCACGTAGATGAACTATTTCGCCCCGCGCCTCTGAGATCGTCCGACACGGCCGCGTGCCTACCTCTACGATACTCTGATGCATCTCGGGCTTAATCTGCTCGCGCAAGATCACCCGCCCCGGCTCGAGAATCTGGGTGATGTAAGAGCGCAACTCACGCGTCTCCGGGTCGACGACCTGGTACTCTTCCTCGATGCCGAGGGTAAACGCAAAATCGGCATCCATAGGGTTATAGACGCTCACGGCTTTCTCCTGGCTCTTCACTTGTGGTCGCTAGCGCAGCTGGTGTGGAATTATTATAACGCAAATACGGCAGACAAATACGAAGGTCAGGAGTCAGAATGTCAGACGCCGTAGTGCAATGCACTGCTACAAGCAACCACGAAGGTCAGGAGTCAGACGCCGTAGTGCAATGCACTGCCGCACCCTGCACGTGCTGACTTCTGACTCCTAGCGTGCCCGCTCTGGAGCTTTGCTTTTGAACCAGCGGTCGCGCAGATACGCGATGCCGTTGCGTTGGTAGACCAGCCATTCGATCAGCAGCACAATCAAGGCGATCAGGGCTATCCAGCGCCAGAACTCCTGGCGCGAGTCGCGCTCGCGACTCACCGTCGATTGGGCACCGCTCACCTGCGGCACGACCAGATCGCGCTGGGCCAGGATCTGCGATTCGTTCGGGGCAAAAAGATTGACGGCATAACGATGGCGTGCTAATAACTCGCCGCCGCCGTATTCCTCCATAGTATACACACCCAGCGTGCTCGTGTCGGCGAAAACCGCCTGGCCATTAGCAATCTGCACCGCACCACTGCTTGAGCTAACCGTGCTGCCATCGGGCCGGATGACGCGCACCTCGTCGATCGCGTCGTCGACTGGTAATGCCAACGGCTGGCCCGGTAGCAGTTGGGCTGCTTCTGCCCCGCTGCCCGGGGCAAGGTAGCTCACCAGATTCGAGAGCAACAGCGGGAAGGCCACCTGCAAGGGGAGATCCGAGTTTTGCAAATTGAAGCTTAATACCGCCACCCGTCGGCCTTCGCGCTCACCAACCGCGAGCAAAGGCGCGCCGTCGCTATCTACCACGGTGCGCGACCAACTGCCAGGCGCGATCCGCGCTGCCCTGAGCACACTCACATCGCTCAAACTGACATTGCGCAGAATCTGCTCGTCGCCACCAACCGGCTGTACGGCCGGAAACTCGAGCTCACCGGTGACGGAGAAGTACTCGGTGCTGCGTGTCGGGCCGATAAAGAAGAGGTTGCCCGGCGGGAGCACCTCTGGCACTACGCCGTCGAAGATCGTCAGCGGCACCTGCGCTGCGGTCTCGGTAAACGCCACCGTATTCGAAGGCACAAAGGTCGCCTCAATGCCCGGCAACAGGCTCAGCCCCGTCTCCAAAAAGCGGTTGCCGTCGGAGACGACACGCACCCGAAGCGCCTCGCCAAGGCTGCTGACCGCCCAGGCCGTATCGTCGGCGGGCAAGGCATCGGGGCCATCGAGCCGCGCTTCCACCACGCGCACCTCAGCGGGAAGCTCGGCGACAAAGGCCTGCTCGGCACCAGGATCCAGGTCGAGCGAGTACGCATTAAATAATGCACCATCGAGATAAATGTCGAGCCGCCGTGCGACGACATCGGCGCTATAATTCGTCGCCTGCACAAATAGCGTCTGGCCGCCCGCACTCGGTTGCAGGGCGATCGCGCTCACGGCAACATTGTCGTCGTTCCGCCCGATCGGAAAGAACTGCACTGTCGCCGGGACTTTGATATTTTCGGGGATAGCAACATTGCCATCAGAGATAATCGCCACCTCGCTCTGGTCTTCGCGCGCAGCCAGCGCCGAAGCCAAGGTGAGCGCCTGCGCCAGGTCGCTACCGCCGCCAGTGGCCAATGTGATACTGTTGATCGCGTTGCGCAGCTCACGACGGTCGCTGGTGGCCGAGGCCGGCACCTGCATTTCGCCACCGCCTGCGATGATCGTCGCTCGGCCCTCGTCGGGCAGCTGATCGATCAGGCGAATAGCCTGCTCTTTAGCAGCCTCAAGGCGCGATGGTGGCACATCGGTGGCACCCATACTCGCCGAGTGGTCGATGATCACGATCAGGTTGCGCCCGGTGATGCCGGTAGTACGGATGAAGGGCCGGGCCAGCGCGAATACCAGCAAGAACAGCAACAGCAACTGCAAGAGTAACAGCAGATTGCGGCGCAGTTTCTGCCAGGGCGCGTTCGCTTCAACGTCACGCACCATCTGCTGCCAGAGGAATGTCGACGATATCGTGCGCTCTTCGCGGCGCAGCTTCAGAATATACATCGCCACAATCAGCGGGCCGATGATTGCCGCGCCGATCAGTGCAAGAGGGGCTAAAAGAGACATGGGTTTTCATTGCGCTGCCCTTGCTTTCGCACAGCAAAGGCAGCGCCTAATCTGAAGAATGCGAACATTTTTGATTGTCCTGTGCGCTGGTGATACGTGAACTTGCACTACGTGAACACGCACTAATAGCCTCATCACGGTTCACACATCCCGCTAGAACGGTTCGCCGGATCTCCTGTCCTTATTCATTGATGCCAAGTTCGCGCAGCCGTGCCGCCAGTGCCGCAGCCCGTTGTCGGCCGACACCGCCCGCT
>JAAUTF010000652.1 GCA_012031775.1 Candidatus Altimarinota bacterium
GCGCAGGCGCTGCGGCAGCACAGCGCGCACGGTGGAGGTCGGCGCTTGGCCTTCGCACGTGGCGGTCAGCGCCGACGGTGCGTATCTCGCTGTCGGGCTGCGGGAGACGGGGCGACAGCTCGCCATTCTGCCCACCGCAACCCTAGACGACCCAAACACATTTCGTTACGTCAGCGTAGAGCGGGCCGACGGCACCCCCGCCGATGAGGTTTCGTCGGTCTTCTGGCACCCCTCAGGCCAGTTCCTTGGCGTGGGCGTCAGCGCCGAGGAGATCCAATTTTACCGCGTGGCACAAGGTTCAGCCGACATCAAGGTCACGCCTCACGGCGCGCGCATCACGGGCGGCTACACCTATAGCTATGGGCAGTTTACCAGCGACGGGCGCTTCTACCTGACCAGCGAAATTAACTGGGATCGTTACCCGCCGCCGCTCGCGCAACCGTGATCAACCCGCCGAGCGAAATAGTGGTGATCCGCTTCGACGCGACGGACGCAGCTGCCCACACTGAGGTCGCCCGGGTGCCGGTTGGCTTGAGCGCCGAAGGCTTTGCGGTGAGCCCTCAGGAAGACCTGATCGTTGCGGTGAACATGGGCCGCACCTACTTGCCGGATAGGCTGACTTTCTGGCCCGGGGCGCAGTTCAGCTCACTGACGCTGCTCAGCTTTGACCGCGAGACGGGGGCGCTGGCGGTGCTTAGCGAGCCGTATGGCTTCGTCGGCGTGCTGCCGGAAGATGCTATGTTTGACGCCGATGGCGACGCTCTAGCCGTGGTGATTTACAACGATCGCGAGCGCCCGCTCGATCCCGGCGTTGTGGAGTTCTGGAACGTGGTTCGCGACGGCGAGGTGCCGCGGCTGGAGCGTACTGCGGTGCGGCTCCCACTCGTGCGCGGCCCCCACGCCATGAACCTCATCCCGTAGCGCACATTACGCCATAGCCGACCTGGGCAGCGCGCTGCCCAGGTCGGCTGTAGGAACGCTAGGCGAGCAAGATGATTGCGCTCGGTTGTCCAGCAGCGAAGGCAATACGACGCGCTAGATCTCCTAAATCCTCAGTTCTGCCTTCTGCTGTAGCCCGCTCCGCCGTTGGTCTGGTGCTGCGGTACTTGCTTGGTCTACTGCGCGTGCAAACGCTCCTATCAAGCGCGCCACCGCCGAGCACCGTAGCGCTTCAAGCTTTATGCGTTGGGCTGAGCCACGGTATAAATTTGCGCGGGTCAAGCACAAACAACACGCGGCCGTCGTGGTCGCCATAGTGAAAAACTAGATACAGGATACAGCTGGCCATATAGCCGGCGATCACCGTACACCAGATCAGACCGGCCAGGGCAAACAGCGTCGCCCACGTCGCGAAATAGGCACAGAAGAAAAGTTCGGTCAGCACATAAGGGCGATGGATTTTAACCTTGTAGACGCGCTTGGCCGCCGGTCTGGCTTCGATTGCTGATGCTGAGCTAGGTAACGCGAGCGATGCCCCTTTTGGAGTACGCTCAAACTCACTGTGCATCGGCCCAAATAACCCCTCACAAAAAGCGCTGAACTGGTGCGGAAGCATGCCCGTGCTAATTACAACATTGGGGAATACCCGTGCCACTCGCCCGAGAAAGGTGCGCGCCGTCAGCGGTTTGGCGTAGGTGTGTCGCGTCTCGAGCGAGGCGAGCGTGGCCGAGACCCCAAGCCAGATCAGGCTCGGCAGCAGATAGAACACCACGCCTACGCTTGAGTTTAAGGCACCATACCAGTGCCCGGTGTAGACAAGCGCTGGCAGCACGAGCATCCAGAGAGCCCACAACGGCCATTGCCACGAGATACACATCATATAGAGCAAGTGTACGCGCCGCAGCAGCGATGCGCGGTAGCTCGTCAGCATCGTGCTCAAGTGCATCCGTTGCAGCTGAACCCAGCCCTGCGTCCAACGCTTTTGTTGTGCCTTGTACGCCGTCACGGTCGCAGGCAGTTCGGCCGGTGCTACGATCTCCTTCACAAACTTGGTACGATACCCAGCGAACAGGCTGCGGAAGCTTAGCTCGCAATCTTCGACGAGGCTGCGCGCCTTCCAGCCGCCGGCGGCTTCGATCGCAGCAGCGCGCCATACTCCAGCCGTGCCGGTGAAGTTAACAAACTGGTGCGCCGCCGAGCGCCAAGCCATTTGTAAGGTATGATGATCGTCCACCCAGAGCGACTGCGAAAGCGTCAACGCCCAATCATTGTGATTCAGGTGTCCCCACTGTGCCTGGACGAGTGCCAGATCAGTATGGGGCGTGCCATCGGCCTGGTAGAAGTGCGGCACGGTGCGCAACAGGAAGTCGGTTGGCGGTACAAAGTCCGAGTCGAAGATCACCAGGAACTCGGCCTCGGTTTGCCGCCGCCCCGCTTCCAGCGCACCTGCTTTATAGCCTTGGCGATCAGTGCGGTGCAGCACGCGGCAATCGATGCCGCGCGAACGCATCTGCGCGCTTATTTGCTCCACTAACTTGCGTGTGTCTTCGTCCGTTGAGTCGTCCAGCACCTGAATGCTTAACCGGTCGGCTGGCCAGGTCATGGTGGCCGCTGCCTCGATCACCCGCCGCGCAACGGCGTGTTCGTTGAACATGGGCAGCTGCACGCATACCGTCGGATACGTTTGCGGGAGGCTGCCCGGCAGCTCCTGGGCGCGCCCCTTCCAGAACGTAGCCTACCCGCTCGACAATGCCCATTATCGAGGAAGAACAAAATTCCCACGAACGGAATGTGCAGAAGCGTGGTCACCACCCACCAGGTAGGGTTGCCTGCCGCCAACCAGGAGCCGTCCTGACCGCGGCTGGCAGCGTATGCCAGCACAAGGCCCGCGACCACGAAAAGCATCGTGCCGGGCATCCACCATCGAAAGTTGAACAGCGGCGTGCGCGGCTGCACACGGGTTTGAGCCAGTTTCATCCGGTTTCTCCTACTCGCGGTTGCGTTGTCTGTAGAACAGAGCGCGGAGAATTTCACAAAATACACAACAATGCTGTGTCGTTCGCTCAGCGTTGCTGACGTCGCCTTGTACATCCATTTTTTTACTTTTGCCCGTATTCCCCATGTACCGCCTTTGAGCTTGCCTACCATGGCACGCCCCCTGCAAACGTTAGGGGACGGGCGTAACACAGTGGTGTGTCCGCCGCTTAGTCAAGGAGTCGCTTTATGCATTGGAAGCAGTTGCCGTATGTGGCCGTCGCGTTTGTGCTCGCTTTGCTTGGTGCTGTGGCTGTGGCTGCGCGTCAGAGCGATGAAGGTTCTGCCGCCGCTCCTGCCGCCGCCGACGCGCGGCTCAAAGTGGCGCATCTCGCACCTTTTGGTGCCGATGAGGACGGTACTTCGGTATCCATCCGCATCGATGGCAGTGAT
The DNA here is from genome assembly GCA_012031775.1 of Candidatus Altimarinota bacterium. Lineage (GTDB taxonomy): Bacteria > Chloroflexota > Chloroflexia > Chloroflexales > Chloroflexaceae > JAAUTF01. The sequence continues at coordinate 3,367 of JAAUTF010000652.1, forward strand.
GTGTTGACCGAAGTGGTGTTCGCTGATGTGTCGGGGTATCTGCCCTTACCCGCCGGAGTATATGAAGTAACGGTCGTGCCGACGGGCGCGAGCACTCCGGCTATCACCCAGAGCGTGACGCTGGAGGCCGGCAAGGATTACACCGCCGCTGCTGTAGGCGATGGCGCGAATCAGTCGCTGGAGCTGCTAGCGCTGGAAGATGATAACGCGCCGCTCGCCGATAACGCCAAACTGCGTATCGTCCACGCTGCGCCGTTTGCCGCCGATCTCAACGACACACGCGTCGATGTACGCTTCCAGGATGGCACGCCGGTGGCGGGGCTGAGCGACATTCCGTTCAAGGCGATCGGCCCTATCTCGAA
>JAAUTF010000653.1 GCA_012031775.1 Candidatus Altimarinota bacterium
GGCAGAAGGGTGAGACGGCCCTGATCATCGGGCCAGCGGGGTATCGGTACGGCCTTTTGCAGTTGGGCCGCTTGGCCGGGCTGAAGATGTACGGGGTAGCATCGGGCAGCAAGCGGGCGGTGGTCGAAGAATATGGCGCCACCCCCATTGACTACCGCAGCCAGGATTTCGTTGAGGTGGTGCGGCGGGCCGAACCAGGCGGCATCGAAATCGGGCCAGATGCGCTAGCCGTGCTCACACCGGCTGCGGCAACGCAGATCTACACGATGCCTACTGGTGCGGCGGAACAGCACATTCAGCTGCGAACAGCCCCTGGTGCCCAACTCCACTGGCAGACCGCGCCACAGATCCTCTTCAGCGGCGCGACCTACCGGCAGTACACACAGATCACCCTTGCTCCCGGCGCGCGCGTGCTGCTGAGCGAAATCCTCGTTGCTGGTCGGCTCGCTCACGGCGAATCCTGGCAATGCTGCGCACTACACGAGTCTCAGCGAGATACGCGATCTCGACGGGCGTGTCGTGGCTGGAGACCGTATCCTTATCGAGCCGCAGCGCCGAAGCCCCGCCTGCAGCGGCGTAATGGGCGCATATCTGGTGCTCGGCACACTCTGGCTGTTGGGTGACACCTTCGACGCCGAGTATATCGCTCGGCGGATCAACGTCGACGAGCGACCGATCAGCGCCGCAATCTTGCCTGCTAATTGTGGGCTTGTTGTGCGGCTCCTTGGTCGACACCTCACCGCGACCCAGCAGGCTCTGCACAGCATTGCGCTAAGCTATGCCATACGCAGGTAGACTGGCTGAAGCGGCTTCAGCCAACACTGGAACTACAGGGCGGTGAGCGCGAGCCAGCCGCAATTCTTCCGCATCCTGCTTACTCATACGCTGAGAGGTCGCTTTGGGCACTATACAGCGCTGCCACGGTATAAAAGGCCGCCTTCGGCTCCCAGTAGCGCGCAGGATACCCGGCTTCCGGCGGATATACTTTGACCAGACTGTAGCTCGCCCGGTCGAGGTCGAAGCGTGGCTCCGCTGCATACGGGTTGGTTGGTTCAATGAAGGTGAATACAAAGGCGGCACGTATCCCTTCCTCACTATAGATGTGGAGCAGGTCACGCAGCTCCTCGGCCTGCACCCGTTTCGTCGCGCACAACTTCGTGCATAAGTGTCGGCGGCACCGTCTCCCAGTCCACCACATCGTGGGCAAGCCCGCCCGCCCGCTCGGCACCCTGGTAACTGCAGCAGCCAAACTCGGTGATCGCGACCGGTTTCCCCCAGGCGTGAAGGCGGCGAATGGCGCTGCGGTAGGTGTCACGGTTGCGCTCGTCGCGGTACAGGTTGACGGCGACGATGTCAAACAGCTGCCAGTCAACAGCTTCCCAGCTGCCTGCGGCGTAGGTTATCCTCCCCTTGAAAACGGCCCGTGTCGCGATGATCAGGCGGTGCAGCAGGGCGTTGAGATCGTCTTGCAGCGTGGGCACTGCGTTGCGCATGATATGCATAACCCGCGCGTCAAGGTGTTCTCCCGGCACGATCCCCGCTGCGGTTAAGCTCAACTCGCCGCCAACGATCAGGGTTAACTCGTGCCACTGCTGGCGGAGTACGTCGGCGCGCCTGGCGACCTCGATGACAAAGGCCTGTGTCTCCTGCGCCGTGCCGTCGATCAGGCGCGGCTGAAGCCAGACATGCAGGCCAAGAGCCAGCGCAATACGGGCGCTCGCGATCAAGCGATCGGCATTACTTCCGTAGATGTTGACCGCGTTGCAATGCAAGTCGTGACGGATGGCGGCCAACTCCTGACGCACGATCCGGTCGTCCCACACCGGGCGCGACAGGGTGTTGGGGATGAAATTGATCCCGACATCGTAGGTGACGCCTTTGTCCAAGAGCTTGAGACCTGGCATGTTATGACTCCTTCTGGTCTTAGATACAAGCATTGTTGATTATCCCACGCATGCATCACGCGTGCTCCGTAGCCAGATGAGTTACGCGTTACGCTATATGGGCACTTGCTTGTATAAGGACGAGCTATGCCGTTGAGTTTCCGACGCTGAGCAGTGATTACGGTGCCTGCCAAGCCGATGCGCCCTATCTATACCAATGCGCCCGCCAACGATCGCATGCGCCAGCTTCGGCTTGAAACGGCTGGCTATCGCTCTGTGTGCGTGACCGCCACCGATGCTGATTGCCTTGGCTATTGAGCGGGTGTTGTGCTATCCTCTTGATTGAAACGGCGTAGCCACGCAATGACGGAAGCTCAGGAGGCGCTCCGAAAGCGGATCGACGCGCTGCTGCCACCACCTGTTCGCTTTCGCGGGCGAGAAGAGTCGGCGCTCTCAGTTCGCGAGACACCCTTCGCCGCGTGGCTGGTGCTACCTGACGGGACGCTGCTGCGCCAGTCGGTCGGAACCCAGGCGTCGCTTCGTGTCGAGAATGATCCGCTCGCGCGCTTCGTGGCGCTGGCGTACGGCGCGCACCGCTACCCCGAACTGGAGGCGCTGGTACCGCCGCCCGAGCGAGAATCAACGTCACTGTGCATCTGCGACGGGCGCGGTATCATCTTGCGGAACTGGCGCGGCGTCGAGGAAAACCCGTGCTCGCACTGCAAGGGGCTCGGGTGGTCGCCGCACGGCCCAGCGGTCATCTCGTAACCTGCACGAGTAGATCCTTGGTTGCGGCGATCTCGCGCGCGATGCTTACCCTCACATCTGGCGAGCCGATCAGTATCCCTGGCTTGATACACCGTGGATTGATACACCGTGGTTGGGCAGCGCTCAAATAGCAGCAACCTCCGGTTGCTGCGCTCTCCAGCCCGCTGCATGAGCGTGTGTGCGCAACAACACTTGATTGCTCTCGCTCCTCTACCGCTCGGTGTGCCTGACGCTCCCCGGCCCCCGGTGTCAGGCAGAAACGCTCGCGCTCCCCGGTGCCCACCAAGATAAGCAAGTCGCGGGTGCGCAGGTCGCGAATTAAGCGTATTACGGTCGTCCGATGTGCACCGATCGCTGCTGCGAGCATCGTATGGGTAACACGCACGTTCACCAGGTGCCCTGGCCGACGCCGTCGCACTGGCAAACTCCAGCGTAAGGCTGTGAGCCGCCCAATCTCACACGTGGCGTGAAACAGCTGCTCGTGCAGCGTCAGGCGACGATGGGCGACCGCTCAACTGTCAGACGCAAGGGGCTCCAGGGCATACGCGACAGCCTGCTCCAGGGTCAGGGTGCTTCCTTATGGCTCGCCAAGCTTGTACTTCTCCAGGCGGTAGATCAGGGTGTGGCGGGTTAGCCCAAGCAATTCGGCGGCGCGCGATTTGTTGCCACTGGCTCGGGCCAGCGCCTGGCGGATGAGATCGATCTCCAGCGCTTCGAGCGACAATCCCTCTGGTGGCAGGCGCACCGGGCTATGCGGCAGCGGTGCCGTCCGGATACGTTCCGGCAAATGTATGGCCTCGATCGGTCCGTCGCCAGCCAGCAGTGCGGCCCGCATGACCACCCCACGCAATTCGCCGAGGTTGCCTGGCCACGTGTAGGCGTGCAACAGCTCGATCGCCGCCGGGGTAAGCTGGCGCTGCGGCAGCCAGCTGGTGACAAGGGTAGTACATCGTCGAGATGGGCCCGCAGTGGCGGCACAACCACCTCGATCGCACGCTGGGACAGGGGCGGGGCTGTGGCCCACTCCTCCGCCGTGCCGCTGAGCACGAGCAGCGGGCCGCTACCGCTCGC
>JAAUTF010000654.1 GCA_012031775.1 Candidatus Altimarinota bacterium
CAGCACCAGTGGTAATTCCTGGAGTCCGGTCGCCAGCGGAACGACGGCCCATTTGAACCGCGTGCGTTACGTGGGCAGCAACGGCAGCGCCCAGTTCATCGCGGTCGGCAACGGCGGGCGCATTGTGCTGATGTCGTCGGTCACTGGTGTACAGGCCTTCCCCAATCTTGGTGCCTACGGCATTACCAAGGCCGGCATCCAGATGATGGCGCGCTCGCTCGCGCTTGAGCTCGGCCCGCATAACATTACGGTCAACGCCATCGTGCCGGGTGCAACGGTCACCGAGCGCACGCTCGCCGACGACGCGAACTACGCGGCGAACTGGGCGAGTGTGGTGCCCACCGCCCGCGCCAACAGCGTCGACGACATCGCCGATACGGCGTTCTTCCTCGCCTCAGCGGCAGCGCGCCAGATCACCGGCCAGTCGATCGTCGTCGATGGCGGCTGGACACTGCAAAGCCCCATTCCCAGCCAACACCCCGAACTGCCGGGCCATTCGTCGCAGCTGCGGTAAATAATGTGTGTCGCTGCGGTTACAACCTCGCCTCCGGCGCGGGGCTTGGGGTGGTGAGGCCACCCAGCCCCAGGACTTTGCAATGGCCTTACTCACGCCAGCGACACGAACCCTTTTTCAAGCTATAATGTTCAGGAGCGCTAAGCGAATGTTACGCATCAAAGATATAAATAAATCATATGCGACTGATCCTCATCCGCCATGGCGAGACCGAGTGGAACGTAACTTTGCAGTATCAGGGCCACGCCGAGATCCCGCTGAACGATCGTGGCTTGCACCAGGCACGGCTCACGGCTGAGCGCCTCCGCCGTCGCGAGGCGACGACGCTCTACGCCAGCGATCTACGCCGCGCCTGGCAGACCAGCGAGCAGATCGGCGAGGCATTGGCGCTGAAGCCCATCGCGATGCCGGAACTGCGCGAGATCGATGTTGGTCAGTGGGAAGGCCTGACGCCCGAACAGCTCTATCGCCGCTTTCCCGATCACATGAAAGAGTTTGAGCGCGATCCAGCGCGCACCGTGCGCCTTGGCGGCGAGTCCTATGCGCAGCTACAAGAGCGCGCCCTTGTTGCGCTGAATCGTATTCAAGAGGCACATCGCCCCGAGGAAACCGTCCTGGCTGTTTCGCATGGTGGCACCATTCGTGCGTTGCTTTGCCATATCATCGGCCTCGACTTGCGCAATTTCGGGCGGATGTGGCTCGATAACGGCTCGCTCACCGAGCTGCACCACGGCAAACACGGCTGGCGTCTGGTACGCCTCAATGATGCAGCCCATCTCGAAGGCATTGTTGCCGAGGGCGGCGAGTAAAGTGGATAGCTGACAGAGCACTGGGTACAGCTCGGCACGCCGAGCATCAATGCAGCGCTGCAGAGGACGCACCAGGCTAGTATCTGGCGCGTCCTTCTTGTTTGCGAAGTCTCTGTACCCTGTAATTTCAAAAGGAAGCGTATGCCGGAGCAAGTAGTAACAGAGGCGGGCGCTGTGGTGCAGGCCCCGGATCCGATGCGCGCCAATATTCGCCTGCTGGGGCGTGCGCTCGGCGATGTGCTGGCCGATCAGAGTGGTCACGAGGCGTTCGAACTCGAAGAGCGTGTACGACGTATGGCCAAGCGGCTGCGCAGCGAGCCGGCATCCGATTTGCAGCAGGAGCTGATCGAGCTGATCGCCAGCCTCTCGCTGCCGCAGATCACGAGCCTTATCAAGGCCTTCACGCTGTATTTCGGCCTCGTGAATCTCGCCGAAAGCGAGGAGCGTCTGCGTGTCTTACGCGAGCGCGACCGCAGCACTGCGCCCGCCCCGCGCTCCGAGAGCATCGCCGCCGCTATCGCGCTGCTGCATCGCCATGGCGTCAGCGCCGAGGCACTCCAGGAATGGCTCGACCGGGCGCGTATCGAGCCCGTCTTTACCGCTCACCCCACCGAATCGAAACGCCGCACGAATCTTGTCAAGCTACGTAGCATCGGCGAGGCGCTCGACGCACTGAGCAGTGGGCGCGCTGCACTTCCGCAAGAGCAGGCCCGCGCGCTGCGCAGCATCGAACAGCAGATCGTCGGCCTCTGGCAGACCGATGAGGTGCGTGTTAACAAGCCCAGTGTGCTCGATGAGGTTAAAAATGGCTTGTTCTACTTCGAGCACTGCCTCTGGGAGGTGTTGCCCGAGCTGTACCGCGACCTCGATAGCGCGCTGCGTAGCTTCTACCCCACTGTGCAGTGGAAGCTGCCACCGTTTTTGCGTTTTGGCAGCTGGATGGGCGGTGACCGCGACGGTAACCCTTTCGTCACTCCCCATGTGACGATCGAGACAGTGCGCCTGATGCGCGGCGCCACGCTTACACACCTTATTAGTCGCATCGACCAGCTCTACGCCTTGCTCAGCCAGTCTACGCGCCAGGTAACGATCAGTGCGGCGCTCGAAGAACGGCTCGAAAAGTACGCGACTCTCTTCCCCGCTCTTGCGGCGCGCATCGAGCAACGCTATGCTACCGAACCCTATCGACGCCTCTGCTATTACATCCGAGCACGTTTGGAAGCGAGCGTCGCGCATACGCATCAGGTTGCACCGGCCTGGGGCGCTGACCCACCGCCGACTTTGCCACCGACCATCTACTTTCACAGCGAGCAGCTACTGGCCGATTTGTATGTGATCGAGGCGAGCCTGCGTGAGAACGGCGGTGCGCGCGTCGCCGACGGCGCGCTGCACGATACAATTGTCGCTGTGCAGGTCTTTCGTTTTACGTCGGCCACGCTCGACATCCGTCAGCACGCCGGTCGCCATAGTAGCGCCCTGGCCGAAGCGCTGGCTAGCGCTGGCATCTGCGCTGACTACGCTGCCTTATCGGAGCACGAAAAGATCGCGCTGTTGAGCACCGAAATCGCCAGTTGTCGCCCGCTGCTGCCTGCGCGCCTCGCCGATGCTGGTTTCAGCGATGAGACGCGCGAGACGCTGCAGACCTTCCGCACCATCGCGGCGCTGCTGGAGCAGCTCGATCCACAGGTGATCAATACCTACATTATCTCTACCACCAGCAGCGTGAGTGATATGCTCACCGTGCTGCTCTTCGCCCGCGCCGTCGGACTACACGAGCCCGGCCAGTTCAGCAAGCTCAACGTTGTGCCACTTTTCGAGACCGGTGAGGATCTGCATCGCGCCGCCGAACTGCTCGACCAGTGTTTGCAGCAGGAAGTGTATCGCGAGCACCTGAGTTTGCGCAATGGTATGCAGGAAGTTATGCTCGGTTACTCCGACAGCAACAAAGAGGGCGGTTTTGTCGCGGCAAACTGGGCGCTCTATGAAGCGCAGGTGGCGCTCTCCGCCGTTGTCGAACGCCACGGCCTGCGGCTACGCCTCTTCCACGGGCGCGGTGGCGCGGTCGGGGATGAAGAGCGTATCGATCTGCCACTGAAGCAGCGGGATCACCTGCGCGATGGTGGTGCGGGCCTCGGCTCCGACTTGAAGCTGTAGTTGGCGACGACGTTCGATCCCCAGTTCCGACATGGCCTGGCGGAAGGCGCCTTCCTGGATGCGGCCGAAATCGTTGACCGGGAAGATGCCGGCGACGGCTTCTTGCCCAGCTTCTTGACGTAGGCCATGGAGCGCTTGACCTCGCTCTCGGGCAATACGTTGAGCAGGTAGACGCCGGGGCTGGCGGCGCCAGAATTGTTGGAAAAACCGATCACCGGAATGCC
>JAAUTF010000035.1 GCA_012031775.1 Candidatus Altimarinota bacterium
CCAGACAGTGGCGCGCTGAGATCGGCGCGCGCACCACACTCGACCCGGCCCTCGTCGCGCGCTACGACGGTGATACGCGTAGCATCAGGCCGGTGACGATTGCAACCTACCAGATGCTGAGCTACCGCCATGCCGACGGCACGCAGCCGCACCTGCGGCTCTTCCACGAGCGCAACTGGGGCCTGATCATCTACGACGAAGTACATATGCTGCCCGCGCCGTCTTTCGCCAGACTGCGAGCATCCAGTCGCGCCGCCGCCTGGGGCTGACTGCAACGCTCGTGCGTGAAGACGGCCTGGAGCACGAGGTATTTGCGCTGGTCGGCCCGCGCTGCTACGAGGCACCCTGGCGCAGCTTAGAGGCCCAAGGCTGGATCGCGCCCGCTCGCTGTGTGGAAATTCGTGTCGAACTGCCGCCCGAGCAGGCTGCGCAGCACGCCTACGCCGCCAATAGCCGTACCCAGTATCGCATCGCCGCCACGAACCCGGGCAAAATCGATCTTGTCGCCCGCCTGATCGCCCAGCACCCTAACGAGCCGCTGCTGGTGATCGGCCAATACCTCGATCAGCTCCAGGCTATCGCGCAGCACATCGGCGCACCTCTTCTGAGCGGTGCTACCCCACAGCGCGAGCGCGAGCGCATCTACGACGCCTACCGCCATGGCACGATCGGCGTACTCGTGCTCTCCAAAGTCGCCAACCAGGCTATCGACCTGCCCACTGCCACGGTCGCCATCCAAGTCAGCGGCAGCTTCGGCTCGCGTCAGGAAGAAGCGCAGCGCCTGGGCCGTGTGCTGCGCCCGAAACCCGACGGGCGCGGCGCAACCTTCTACACGCTTGTAACACGCGACAGCCGCGAAGAAGAATACGCCGCCCATCGCCAGATCTTCCTCGCCGACCAGGGCTACCACTACGAGATACACGACGCAGCGGGTGTGCTATACTAATCACATCCAGAAACCCGAGAACAAAAGAACAAAGGAACAAAAGACCGGCGCTATGGCATCAATTGCACTGGTGGATAGAACTGCTTGTTCCTTAGTTCCTTTGTTCCTTTGTTCCACACGACCTGTCAAGTACAAGAATGCCCGAAGTGTTCTTCAACCTTTCGACGCATTCCACCTAATTTATGGAGGGACTCCCGCCCGTGAGTGATGGTATCGCTATCGAGCTGCGTGATGTCGTCAAGCGTTTCGGTGAAGTAACGGCGGTCGATAACGTCAGTATGCAGATCCGCGATGGCGAGTTCTTCTCAATGCTCGGCCCCAGCGGTTGCGGCAAAACATCGACGCTGCGGATGATCGCCGGTTTCGAGTTCCCCACCAGCGGTGAACTGCTGATCCACGGGCGCGAGATGGGCCAGGTTCCACCGTACAAGCGGCCCGTCAATACCGTTTTTCAATCCTATGCGCTGTTCCCGCACATGTCGGTCGAGCGCAATGTCGCCTTCGGCCTTGAGATGAAGCAGGTGCCGAAAGCCGAGATCGCGCCGCGTGTCGCCGAGGCGCTCGAAATGGTGCGGCTCGGCAGCTTCGGCGAGCGCTACCCGCGCCAGATGTCCGGCGGCCAGCAGCAACGCGTCGCTCTCGCCCGCGCACTTGTCAATCGCCCGGAGGTGCTCTTGCTCGATGAGCCGCTCGGCGCGCTCGACCAGAAACTGCGCAAAGAGATGCAGGCCGAGTTAAAGCGCCTGCAAAGCCTGCTCGGCATCACCTTTATCTTTGTCACCCACGATCAGGAAGAGGCGCTGACCATGTCCGATCGCATCGCGATCATGAACCAGGGCAAGGTCTTGCAGATCGGCTCGCCGACAGAAATCTACGAGCGGCCTAACTGCCGTTTTGTGGCCGATTTTATCGGTGAGTCGAACTTTATCGATGGTACCGTGCGCCATGTCGAGGGCAATTACGCTACGATCGAGACGGTTGAGGGCATTAAGCTGCGCGGCATCGCGCCACGCCCGGTGAGCACAGGTGCTGCCGCCACGCTCTCGCTACGCCCTGAAAAGATTCGCCTCACGCCGCCGCGCGAGAACGGTTTAAATGGCCAGGCCAGCAGCTTCCCCGTGCGCGTCGAGCAGATCGATTATATTGGTAGCGACACCCGTATCGTGGTGCGCGTCAACGATAAACGCACCGTCGATGTCTGGGAGCAAAACACGCTCAGTACGCTGGATCGCGACGCTTATTGGCAGCCGGGCGAAGAGGCCGTGCTGAGCTACCTGCCGAATAACGGCCTGATTTTGACGGAGTAGCGCGCCATGACTGTCAGCACACAGGCGAATACCCAGAGCAAGCGTTCGCTGCTGGGCCTGTTGATCGGCCCGCCGGGCTCTGGCTCTTGATCTTCTTTTTACTGCCTTTTCTGATCATTATCGTTTATGCCTTTAGCTCGCGCAGCCCCACCGGCGGCGTCGAGTTCACCTTTACGCTCAACAACTTTATCACGCTGTTCAGCGACCCGGTCTATCTCTCGATTTTCTGGCGCTCGATCTGGATGGGCGTTGTCACCACCGTGCTCTGCGCACTGATCGGCTACCCGCTCGCGCTTTTTATTGTGCTGCAGCCGGTGCGCTGGCGCAGCATTTTGATCTTTCTGATCTTGATCCCCTTCTGGACGAATTTTCTCGTTCGCATCTACGCTTGGATGACGATTCTCGGCAATAACGGCATCGTCAACAGCACGATCGGCTTTTTTGGCTTCGAGCCGGTAACCATGCTCGGCACGCAAGGTGCAGTGTTGCTAGGGTTGGTCTACGGCGAGTTGCCATTTATGGTGCTGCCGATCTACGCCTCGATCGACCGCTTCGACTTCCGCTTGCTCGAAGCGGCCAACGATCTGGGCGCGAGCCGCTGGCAGCGTTTTGTCCGCGTGATGCTGCCGCTCACCGCCCCCGGCATCGCCGCTGGCTCGGTGCTGGTCTTCATCCCTACCGCTGGCAACTACATTGTGCCCGCCCTGCTCGGCGGCGGCAAAGTTGCGCTGATCGGTAACTTCCTGGAGCAACAATTCGGCTCGGCGCAGAACCAGCCGCTTGGCTCCGCTGCCGCCCTACTGGTGATGCTCGTGCTCACCGCCGGCGTTGTGTTCTACTTCCGGGTGACGGACGAAGGTGAAAGATAGGTTTTAGAAGAGGAGATGTGGTAGGTGGTTTTGGCGGCAAAGCCGCAAACACCTACCACCCACTCTTCTCAGGAGCGACGTATGGCTGAAGAAACGCTTACCCGTGCGGCTCCGACCGCGCCCGCTGCCGCCCGCGATACGCCGCGCCGAGGCTTTGGCGAGGGCGCACTGCTCGTGAATGCGATCTTCTGCTACCTTTTTCTTTACGTGCCGATCCTGATCCTGATTGTGTTCTCGTTCAGCAACTCCAGCTTAGCCGGCGTGTGGGGCGGGTTTACCTTCGATTGGTATGTCAAGCTGTTTCAGAACACACGCCTGATGACGGCTATGGGCAACAGTTTGTATGTTGCCACCGCCTCAATGATCGTCGCCACTGTCATCGGCACACTGGTCGCGCTCGGCATGGAGCGCTTTCGTTTTCGAGGCCGCCAGGCCTTCGATGTGCAGCTCTATATGCCCGTCGTCATCCCCGACATCGTGATGGCGGTGATGCTGCTGCTCTTCTTTTCCAATGCTTTTCAGCTGCTTAACGCCTTGCTCGGCAGCAGCTTTCGTCTCAGCCTCACCACAGTGATTATGGCGCATATCACCTTTAATATCGCCTTTGTCGCCGTTGTGGTGCGCTCCAGCCTCAAGGGCTTCGACTGGCGGCTTGAAGAGGCGGCCCAGGATCTCGGCGCGAACGAGTTTAATACCTTTCGCCATGTCACGTTCCCACTGATTCTGCCCGGTATCATCGGCGGCGCGCTGATGGCCTTCACACTCTCGCTCGATGATTATGTCATCTCCTATTTCACCAACGGCCCCGGCGCGTCGACGCTGCCGATCGAGGTCTTCAGCCGCATCGTCGCGGCGTCAGCCCCGACGATCAACGCTGTCTCGACCGTGATCTTCCTCGCATCACTCCTGCTGGTCTCGGTCTCGCAGCTCTTGCAGCGCCGACGATAGGATCGCGTCGGGCACTATAGGGGTTCAGCATGCTGCACCCTACAGTGGCCGACGCACTATACACCGAAGGAGTTCCCTCTTATGATTCGTTTGCTTCTCCTCGTGGTACTTACCACGGTCACGCTTGCCGCGTGCGGCACTACCAATACGGGTGGCACTGGCGCTGGGAGTGGCACTACCGCCGATGGCGTCGACCGCGCCCGGCTCTCCGCCGAGCTTTATTTCTTCAACTGGAGTGATTATATCGAGCCGAGTATTCTGGAGGATTTTGAGGCTGAGTACGGCGTGCGCGTAATTATGGATCTTTACGATGCCAACGAGGCCATGATCGCCAAGATCCGCGCCGGTAACTCCGGCTACGATGTCGTCGTGCCTTCCGACTACGCCGTGCAATCCATGGTCGCCGAGGGCTTGCTTGCCCCGCTCGACACGACCCTGCTCACTAATAGCGGCAATAACGACCCGGCACTGATGGGGCTGTTCTTCGACGAGCAGAACGCCTACTCGATGCCGTACTTCTGGTCGACTACCGGCATCGCCTATAACACGACCGTCTTCCCGACGCCGCCCACCAGTTGGTCGGCGCTCTTCGACCCGGCCCAGCTTGCTGCGATCAGCGGCAAATTTACCATGCTCGACGACGCGCGTGAGACGCCCGGTGCCGCCCTGATCTACCAGGGCCAGTCGGTTAACACCACCGACCCGGCCGCGCTAGCCGCAGCGCGCGAACTGCTGATCGCGCAGAAGCCCTTTGTCGCCGCCTACGATAGCGCCAATACCAATTTGAAGCTGGCCACCGAAGAGATCGTCATCGCGCATTACTGGAGCGGTGGCGCCGGCCAGGCGATCGTCGGCCTCGAAGATAAGCCCGGTAACCCCAACATCGACTTCACCATCCCGCAAGAAGGCGGCGTGATCTGGATGGACACGTTGGCGATCGTCCACGATTCGCCCAATCAGTACACCGCCAATGTCTTTATCAACTACCTGATGCGCCCCGAGGTTGCGGCCAAAAACGCCGATTATGTGCTCTACCTGACACCGAACCAGGCCGCACGCGCGCTGCTTTCGGCAGAGACCCAAGCCGTGCTGGAGGTGATCGAGCCGAGCGCCGAGGAGCGCGAGCGCTTGCAGTGGATCGAGCGCACCGGCGAAAGCGATACCGCTTTCTCGCAGCTCTGGACGGAGGTGCTCGCCGAGTAATACAGCGCGTCAGGCACGTATTCCGGATTGTATACAGACAGCGCCAAAGATAGCCCGGCGCGTGAGCGTGGGCGTGGGGCTACAGCATTCTGAAGTATCGCGCGATCGGTACAAGCTGGAAGCCCTGCCCCTCGTAGGTGCGGCGCGCCGGGGCATGGCCAGGGTCGCCACCGGTCTCGACCATCGCTACCGCCATGCCCGCCGCGTGCATCCAATCTAGAGCGAACGCCGTTAATGCACCACCAATGCCACGGCCCTGGGCAGCCGGATCAACAGCAAGCATATAAGATCTCGCTCATCCGATCTTTCTGGTGCAGCCGCACGGTCACAAAGCCCACCGGAAGATCGGCTGCGAGCGCGACCCACACATGCATATGTGCATCGGCGCACACATCCTCGACGGCCCGCTGCTGGCTCACGCGCCAGTCGGGATAGAACTAGCGAACACCTCGCGATCGAGGGCGCCTTGCAGCGAGAGGTGAACAACTGCTTCTTACCACGCGGCCTTGTATGGCTCAATGTGCAGATTCATGGTGCCTTCCTCAGAACTCCTGACTCCTGACTTCTGACTCCTGACTTCTGCTGGAATGCTCGATCGGCACACGCAGCAAACGCAGCCCTGGTTGGTCTGCCCGCTGGTTGAGCGGCACGAGCCAGACGACATACGCTTCGTGGCGGGTGGGTTCGCAGCCAGTGAAAGGCGGGCAATTAGCGTTCCAGGTGCGGTAGCCAACCAGGCGACCGCTGCCGAGCGGCACAACGAACCAGCCGGGCGGCACAAGGCCAGCGCGAATAGCCGCGATGCCAACACCAGCGAGCACCACAACTGTCAGCAGTGCCGTGAGGAGCAGCACCGTGCAGCCGCGCCGCCAGCGCTGTAGGCCGTCACTGCGCGGTATAGCCACCGTCAACCGCCAGATTCGCACCGGTAATAAACGATGCTTCGTCGGAGGCGAGGAACAGGATCGCGTGCGCCACTTCGATCGCTTTGCCGAAACGCCCGATCGGATGGTGGTCGAGCAGGTAGCGCAGGCCGCTACTCAGTTCGCGGCCGCGATCGGCCCGCCGATCATGGGCGTTTCGATCGTTCCGGGGGCCACCGAGTTGATACGAACGCCACGTGCCGCATACTCAACCGCGAGCTGCCGTGTGAACAGCCAGATCGCGCCTTTTGCAGGGCCATACACCGCCTGGCCAGGGATGCCGCACGTGGACGAGATCGAGGCCACGTTGACAATGGCACCGCCGCCCTGGCTCAACATGTCCGGCAGCACGTGTTTGCAACAGAACAGTGGCCCTTTGACATTCACGCCAAGCACACGATCGATGCTCTCATCGGTAGCATTAAGCGCATTGCCGCCGCCGCCGATACCGGCGTTATTGACCAGAATGTCGATACCGCCGAGATCGGTGCGCGCCTGTGCCACCATCGCCACAACGGCCTGTTCGCGCGCTACATCCGTGGTGCAAGCAACCGCCCGCCCGCCCGCCTCGTTGATGCGCGCAGCAAGCTCGCCCGCAGCGTCGCCGTTCTGATCGGCCAGCAGCACATATGCGCCCTCTGTTGCGAACAGGCTCGCCGTTGCTGCCCCAATGCCGGAACCCGCCCCGGTAATAATTGCACGCTTGCCCGCAAGTCGCCCTACCACGACGTTATCCTCTCGCTTCTGCAATCTGCAACGGTATTAGCCCTTGATTCCGGTGGCTTTCACCCCTTCGACGATATAGCTTTGCGCAAAGATAAAGATCAGCAACAGCGGCAATACCGCGATCGCCGCACCCATAAACAGCGCCGGTAGATTGATCGTCTGCGCCGTCAGAAAGGTCGACAGCACGATCTGCACCGTCCAATAAGCCGAGCGCTGCCCGATGATCAGCGGCCACAAGAACGCGTTCCAGCTGCCAATAAAGCCGAGCAGGCCCAGCGCGGTGATGATGCCGACTGAGTTGGGCAGCAAAATATGGCGATAGATGCCCCAGTAGCTTAGACCATCGACCCGACCCGCATCTTCGAGTTCGCTGGGGAATTCCAGGTAAAATTGGCGAAACAAGAAGGCGTTAAAGGTGCTGAACAGGCCCGGCACAATGATGCCGTGAAGCGTATTGATCCAGCCGAACGACGCCACAAGCACATAGCTCGGCACAAAGGTCACAGCGCCCGGGATCATCAGCGTCACCAGCATCAAAAAGAAAACCTGATTAGCCCAGCGGTAGGGGATGCGCGCTAAACCGTAGCCAGCCATCGAGGCGAGCAAGATCGACCCCGACGTTTGCACGGTAGCGATGATCGCCGAGTTGCGCAAACCAGTCAGCATCGGCGCAGTTGGGTCTTCGAGGATGGCGCGCAGGTTCTCGAAGCGCGGCGGGATGGGCAGCCACGTCCAGGTGAACGCCGTGATCTGCGGCTGGCTCAGCAGCGCGTTGCGAAAAATGATGTAGTAGGGGATGAGAAACAAAATCGCCAGTAGCACCAGCGCTGTATACGTGAGCACCTGCCCGAGCAGGCGACCCGTGTTGAGCGGTCGGCGTGGCGGTGGAAGGCGCGGCGTTACAGCAGACATACTCGAAACCTCACTAGGCGCGCTCTTCGCGGCCAAAGGCAAAAAAGCGGTTTTGCAGCAGTGTAATGCCGATGATGATGGCCGCGAGAATAAATGCGCCGGCCGTGCCAAGCCCAAAATCCTGGCTGCCGATCGCGATACCGTACAGGTACACCAGTGGCGGGCGCGCCAGGTTGATGTTCGACGAGCCGGTGCCTGACAGGATGTTGATAAACTCGTCAAAGGCCTGGAAGGCCGCAATAATGTTGAGCACCACAACCGCTGCGGTGGTATTACGCAGTAGCGGGAAGGTGATGTTGCGAAACGTCGTCCAGCCGCCACTAGCGCCATCAACATAGGCCGCTTCATACAGCGAGCGCGGGATCTCTTGCAAGCCAGCCAGGAACAAAATCATGTAGAAGCCGACCTGGAGCCAGAGGCGTACCGAGACGAGCACCAGCCAGTACCACGGGGGGTTGGGCGGGCCGATCCAGACGATCGGGTCTTGGCCGAACTGGTACAGCACCATATTGGCGAGGCCAAACGGCAGCCCGTTAAAAATGTTGAGTTTCCACACCAATGAGGCCACCACGTACGAGCAAGCGGTAGGAATGAAGAACACCGAGCGAAAGAAGGTCTGCCCGCGCGTGATGCTGTTGACCAGCAGTGCCAGGCCGAGCGCCAGTGCTGTGGTTGCCGGCACGATGAACAGCGCAAACAACGCCACCGTGATCAGCGATTGGATGAAAGCACGATCACGGAACAGCGTCAGGTAGTTTTCCAGGCCAACAAAGGTAGTGGGGGTAACGGTGCGTTTTGCCTCGAAAAAGCTCAGTACAAAGCCCCACAGCACCGGGATGTAGGTAAACACGATCAAGCCGAGGAACAGCGGGCCGACAAAGCCCCAGAAGGCCAGGGTAGTGCGCAGCTGCCGACGGCGCTGCCGACTGGCGTGGGCGGCGGTTGAAGTAGGGACGCTTTGAACGCTCATCGCTCCTCCTTGAGCGCACTTACCGTGCAAACCGGTGTTGGGCGCTGGTTACGAGGAACCAACACCCAACGCGCCATTTCTGCAGTCTGCTGCTTAGTGCAGCTCCAAGCGACGTATTCGGCCATCGAAACCATAATGATGGCGTCCCAATGCGGCAGGCACAATCTGCAATCTCAAATCTGCAATCGCATTAGGCCTGCTTATCCAGCTCGGCCTGCACCTTTTGCGCCGCCGCGTCTAGCTCAGCCTTCGGGTCAGCGTTGTTCTTCAAAATGTTGTTCACCGCGTCGCCCCATGCTGTGCCCATCGCGCCCGTCCAATTCGGGAACAGCGGCCGCCCATACTGGTTCAGAATAGTCACCGCCTCGGCGGCGGGGCCTGTTTTGAGCGGCTCCGCCGACGCGGCAGCGCTCTTGCGAGGCGGCACATGGAAGCCATAGGCTAGGCTCCAGTCTTTCTGAATGTCGGTGTTGTCGATCCACAGCCACTTGATGTACTCCTTCGCCGCCTCGACGTTAGGGCGTTTGGCATTGGCGTACTGCGACCAGCCACCCCAAAAAGTGGCTGGGCGGCCCTCGCCGGCACCGATCGCCGGCCATGGCATAACGCCAAAGTCATCGCCGATAGCATCACGAATGCCTGGCATGGCCCACAGGCCCGTCCACTGCATGGCCGTGAGATTCTGGGTGAACGCCGAAGGATCCCACCAGTCGGTCGGCGCGCCGCTCAGAATGGCACCGCTGTTGGCGGCAAGGAATTCCTGGCCCTTCTTGAACGCGGCAACCGTGGCGTCGCTGTTGAAATCGGGCTTGTTGTCTTTAAGGTACTCGTGCCCCGACGACCACAAGAGCATGTCGCCCATCACACCTACGCCGCCGTCGTTGCCCATAAAGAAGCCTTTGGTCTGGCCGGTGTTCAACGCCTGAATGGCCGCGCCAAGTTCATCGAGCGTGGTAGGCGGGGCGATGCCCGCCGGCTCCAACAAACTCTTGCGATAGTACAGCAGGCCCATATCGTCGATCATCTTGACGCCATACAGCCGGTCGCCGACGGTATTAGCCTGCAAGCCGATCTCATTAAAATCGCTGCGAGCATCGCCGTAGATGTCGGTTAGATCGGCCACCTGGCCAGCGTTCACCAAGTCGAGGATGGGGCCGGAAAACTCGAACACATCCGGGCCTTCCGGCGTCAGCAGCGCGGCATTCAGCTTAGCCCCGTAGTCGCCCGGCGTCCACTCGACGGTGACCTTAACGTTTGGCTTGATCTTGCTGTACTCCTCAGCGTAGCGGATCGCCGCCTGCTGCGTGCCTTCCTCGCCATACTGGTGATACCAGTGGCTCAGCTCGATAGCGTTACCGGTGGTGGCCGGAGCGCTTGCCCCACCGGTGGTGGTGCCAGGCGCACTGCCGCACGCGGCCAACACCGCAGCACTGGCAGCCGAGCCGACGGCAAAACGCCGTGAGCTGAAGAAAAGCGGCGGCGGCTTGTTTCGTCCCATCAGTTCATCGTTGCTGGAATTTGCGCTCATACCTGTAGTCCTCCGCTGTAACTATGGGGCATCTACTGCGCACGGGCCGTTGCCCGAGGCGTTGTACACAGAAAATATTCTCTGTTGCAGAATTATGCAGCCCTTTGGGGTTGTACCGCTGTGTTCATCGCATCCGAATGCGCTCGGCACACTCTGCAATCTCACATTTGCAATCTGCAATTGCACTAGCTTGCGCTCGGCACCACATGTCGCAAGGTCTCCAAAAGTGTTGCTGGCAGCACCGGCTTAGTAAGATAGATCGTCGCGCCGAGCGTCATGGCGCGGCGGCGGGCGTTCTGGGTGCTGCATAGAATAATCGGCACGCTGTGCAGATGCGGTGTAGCCCGGATATGCGCCAGCAGGTGCCAGCCCTGGCCGTCCGGTAGAGTCGGCTCCAACACCACCGCAGCGACCACGTGCTCGTGGAGCAGCTTGAGCGCTTGTTCTTCGCTGTCACACGTTACCACGTGATAGCACAGGCGCAGTTCGCGCTCGTACAGCTCACGCGTCGGCAGGTCGTCCTCGATCACCAGGATCGTGTAGTCGCCATCAGCCATATCGGTTTACTTGGGTTGTGCAGGTTACAGCTAGTATAACAAGTGAGCACCGGCCTGGTTCGGACTATCGTCAGCGAAGATCGGACGAAGCTCAGTTAGCGCAGATGCAAGCGATACAGTAGGAGTCAGGAGTCAGGAGTCAGAAGCTTCTGCGCGTCACAACGCACGCGGCACGCGGCAGCAGCCAGGAGTCAGGATTTAGAAGCTTCTGCACTCTGCACTCTACTGCCGGTAGGCGCGCGGCGAGCGCCCGACGTAGCGGTGGAACACACGCCCGAAGTAGCTTGAGTCGTCGAAGCCAACCAGCGCGGCGATCGCCGCGATCGGCGCATTAGTAGTACGTAGCAAGTCTTTAGCTTTATGAACCCGGTAGCGGTTCAGGTACTCCCACGGCGCAACGCCTAGTTCGTCGTGGAACACATCGCTCAGATAGTTCTTGTTGATGCCGATCGCTTCGGCGATCTCCTGGCGGCTCAGCGCTTGATCGTAATGCTGCTGCACATAGGCCAGCGCGCGGCGCACCAGCGTACTGGTGGCCTGCGGCAAAACACAGCCGTCGGCGTAGACACGCCGCAGCACCTGTTCGGCCTCCTGCTGCGCTAAAATATACTTTGGCTGAAACGTCACGTTAGGATAATCGAGCTGGCGAATGTCGTCGGCTGAAAGACTGCGACTACTGACCACCAGCACCGGCACGTGTTGCAACGCCGCCCGTTGCGCAGCCAGTGCAGCAGGGCAAAGCCATCGATCTCCGGCAGTGTCAGATCCAGCACCACCAGCGCGGGCACGGTGTCGGCCAGCAGCACCTGTGCTGCAGCAACACTGCCCGCGTTCAGCACCCGATGCGGCGGCAACGCTGCGGCGATCAGCCGCCCGTACAGCTCGTGAATATGCAAGTCATCGTCTACGATCAGCACAGGCGCATCGATGCATGGCGCTATCGCTGGCCTCGAGTGCGGCAGCGGCAAGAAGACGTGGAAGGTGCTGCCCACGCCCGGCGTGCTTTCGACACGCATACTGCCCTGATGCAGCTGCACCAGCATACGTGTGATCGACAAGCCAGGCCAATGCCATCGCGCGCCCAGACTGCTGGTTGGTCACAAAGGGCTCGAAGATACGATCCTGCTGGTCGGCGCTAATACCGCTGCCGGTATCGCGCACCCACAGATGCAGCTGTGGCTCTGCGACGCGCGCGCCTAGCACCACGCTGCCACGCTGGGTATGCACATTGGCATTACTGAGCAGATTGAGCACGATCTGCCGCAGCCGTAGCGGATCGACCTGCATCGCCGGTAGCTGCGCGGGCAGATCGAGCTGCCACGTAATACCACGGTCATCGCGCACACTGGCGGAAAAACTGCTCAGTGCATCGGTCAGAAAGTAAGCCATATCGATCTGCTCGGGGAACAGATCTAGCTCATCGATCTCGGCACGCGACATATCGAGCAAGTCGTTGATCAGCCGCAGCAGATGATCGCCGCTCGTATAGATATGGCGCAGGTCACGCAGCAAGGTCGGCAAATGTTGGTAATCTGGTGCGGTCAGCGCCGACTGGCTGTAGCCAAGAATGACATTGAGCGGGGTGCGCAGCTCGTGGCTTACATTGGCGAGCAGCTGTGTTTTGAGCAGATCGGCTTGTTCCGCTGCAGCCCGCGACTCGGTCGCTTCGCGCACCAGTTCAACGTTGCGCAACGTGATCGCCACTTGATCGGCCAGTGTTTGCAAACCCAGCAACTCGGCCTGGTTATGGTGGACAACCCGATGATTGTGCAGATCGAGCAGGCCGACCAGCTGCGTACCAAGCCGCATCGGCAACACCACCCGTGAGCGACACTGGGGCCAGGCCGCATCCGGCGCAAAACGCTGGCTGCGCCGCACGTCTGGCACAAACACGAGCTCGCGCTGGTCGCAGACATAGCAACCACACTGCCAGGCAGCGGCGCAAGCATAGTCACCGCCGCCGTATGCGGATCATCGACGTGCAGGCAGCGGTCGGATGCCGACCAGCGCACAATCTGCACGTGATCAAAGGCGTAGTTGGCGCGAATGAGATCGGCAAAGGTGCGCGCCAGCTCGGCGCGGTCGAGGATGTTGCCTACCTGCTGATTGATCGCCATGCTCGTTTCGAGCTGCACCAGGCGCTGCCGTTCCTGTTCGACATTGACGCCAACCAGTTGGCTGGGCAGATCGGCGATCGCGGCCAGCTTCGCAGCCGCAACCTGCGCCACGTTCTGCGCTGTAACCAGCGTATGGCGGCCAGCGTCGAAATGGGTTGGGAGCGGTTCGCCACGCGCAGCCAGCAGCGCAAGCTCGGCAACCCGAGCACCATACTCGGTCACACGGGTGTCGACGGTTGCGGTCATGCTGCCCTGGGCGATCGCCGTAATCGCCAGCGGGTCGCCGTTAATACCCACGATCAGCGTGTCATCGCGCAGCCTGCCGAGAGTTCGTGCGGCATCACGCCCGGCCAGCGCCAGCGAATCCGAAAGACCAAAGATAGCGTCGAACGGTGCTGTCAGCATTTGCATCGCAGCATAAATTTGCGGGTAGGCGTGTTCGTAGCGCCACAGGCACGGGATGTGATGGACGTGAATCTGCGCATGCGACACAAGGCCATCGCAAAAGCCGCGAATACGGCAGCGCCCGTCTTCCTCGGCACCTGCGATGCCGCCGAGCATCAGCACGTTGCCCTGCCGATCGAGGCGGGTCGCGATAAACAGCGCCACCAGCTGCCCCACATGGTACAGATCGTTCGCGACGACCAGGCGCGGGTGACGCACGCTGCAGTTGTGCAGATGGATCACGGCCAGGCCTGTATCCAACAATGTGCGCAGCAACACCTCGGGCAATATATGCACGATCAGCACGTCGAGATCTTGGCTGGCAAGCTCCTCGACCAGTGCTAGCTGCGCCGCATCCGCTAACCCAAGTGGATCGAAATCGATGGGAACCAGAGTAAGCTGTAAGCGGGCGGCGTGCTGGCGCACAACCTCACGCACCTGCACCCAGAAGGGATCACTCGGGGGTATATTGTATCCAATGCGGTAGCTGGGAACCATCAGCGCTCCTTTGCGTTGACTATAGCGACCGTGCGGTAGGAGTAGTATACACGATGTGCGCAAGGTTGAATAAAAAGTTGAAGGTCAGTGGCGCACAACGTTATTGGGCGTTCGCATTCTCCACATCGATGCGACAGCGCTCGCTGAAGCCTGGGCGCGCCTGCCGCCAGCCTGGCGTTGTCTGAATACGCTAAGAGAAGTTAAAGGTTTTTAACGTTTATAGAGATAGCGGCAGCCGTAAGCCGCACAGCACCAGCATCACTACGGGAGAGTCTACCAGCTATGCCATGCCTATCACGACACTCGCTCCTCGCTCTTCTGCTCGTCTTTTTTGCATCCATTGGCGCAGCAGGTTCTGCCGCCCCTACCACCGCTCAGAGCGCACCGCTGGCCTTCCCTACGGGCTTTATGCGCAGTATCACGGAGTACGGCGCCAAGGGCGACGGTGTCACCGACGATACAGCGGCGATCAACGCGGCCCTGGCGGACGGTCGCGTGGACGAGAACGGCGATCCGCTCTATCCCTCGCCCGACGATTACAATGGTCGCCCGAAAGCGCTCTACTTTCCGGCGGGCGTCTACCTCTGCGCGGCACGCTCAGCTGGGTTGGCTGCTGCTTGACCATGCAGGGCCAGGGCCGCGAGCACACGATCATCAAGCTCGCCGATGCGGCACCCGGCTTCGGCGATGCAACGGCACCACGGGCCGTCATCCGCACCGAGCAGGGCAATGAGTCCTTCCGCCAGAACATCAACGACCTGACGGTCGATACAGGCAGCGGCAACCCCGGTGCTATCGGCATCGACTATATCACCAACAATACCGGCTCGATGCGCCGGGTGACGATTCGCTCCGGCGATGGGCAGGGCTTCGCGGGCCTGGCGATGGACCGCAACTGGCCCGGCCCTGCCTCGTCGCCGATGTGACGATCGAGGGCTTCGACTATGGCGTGCGCGTCATTTCGGGCGAGTACGGGCCGACCTTCGAGCGCCTAACTCTGCGCGACCAGCGCGTCGCCGGCATTCGCAATGTCTACGGTGCACTGGCGATCCGCCAACTTACTAGCGTAAACCGCGTGCCGCGATCAAGGGCGAGCATCAGTTCAGCCTGATCACCTTGCTCGACAGCAGCCTCAGCGGCGGGAACGCCGACGTGAGCGCGATCGACACGCCCGGCCAGCTCTACGCCCGCAATGTCACCACGACGGGCTACCAGTCGGCGATACGACGCGATGGCGCGGTGGTGCCAGGGGCGAATGTGAACGAATACTTCTCCAATCAATTCCAGCTCTTCGACAGCCCGCGCCGCTCGCTGAACCTGCCAGTGCGCGAGACGCCGCTGCCGCAGCAAGACGACCCGGCGAGCTGGGCGCTCTTCGCACCACGCTGGTACGGCGACACAGCCGGCCTGCAGGCGCTCTTCGACTCGGGCGCGTCGACAATCTCCTTCCCCTTCAATTACCCGTACGGCCAGGGCGCGTACCTCTTCTACAACGAGGTGGAGGTCATCGTGCCGCCCACGGTACGGCGCATCGTCGGCTTCCAGGCGGGAATTAATAGCGACTCGAAGGGCAAGAACGGTGGCGGGCTCAAGCTTGTGATCGCCGAAGGCAGCGCCGAGCCATTAACGATCGAGCAGTTCGGCTACGGCGTCAAGGTGGAGCACCGGGCAGCGCGTACATTGGTGCTGCGCGATGGAGCCTATCGTTATAACGACGGGCCGGGCGCGAGCGAGCTGTTTCTTGAAAACGTGATCATCGGCCCGCTGCGCCTCAACCATGTGCGCCAAGTCTGGGCGCGGCAGCTGAACACCGAGAGCCAGCCGGTGAAGGTGGACAACCGCAGCGCCGACTTATGGGTGCTTGGTTTTAAGACCGAGGGCAGCTGGACGACGATCCGCACCAGCGACGGGGCACGCACCGAGTTGCTGGGAGCCTACCTGATGGGCATCCACGTCGATACACCTGAAGAGCGCGAGGCACCAGTTTTTGTGGTCGAAGACGCGAGCGCCTCGCTGGTCTATCGCCAGATCGGCTACCAGGAAGACAAGAATTACCGCGTCTTGCTCCGCGAGCGGCGCAACGGTGTTACGCGTGAGCAGCCGCGTGGTTTGTGGCCGAACGAGGTAGCCCTGCTGAGCGCCTACGCCGAGCCCAGCGCGCAGCCCGACCCGTCGTTGAGTGAGCGGCTGTACCTGCCGCTGCTGCGACGCTAAGCTCTGTAAACAGCTTTGTATGCTGCCGCACCTGCCTGACAGGGCAGAAGTGTTGTATCTCACGTATCACCGATCGAGAAAGGCACGCACGGCGGCGTCCCAACGTGCGGGATCGGCGTAGACGTAGGGCCGCCGTGGCCTTGTTCTGGAAAAACGACAACCTCAACCGGGCCGCGCAGGGCACCGGCCAGAGCCACGCGCTCCGGCGGCAGAATCCAGGGGTCGCGCTCGCCGTAGAGCAACAGCACCGGCATACTCACGTGGGCCGCATGCTCAACCGGGTTGTGGCTGAAGGGGTCGACGCCGAGCTGAACACCGCCCCAGAACAGGAGCAATTCTGCCGCCGGTGTGCCGGGCAGCCCGTAGGCGGCGAAACGATGGCGCGTGGTTGTCGTCAAGCGGTCGAAGACCGCCTCTAAGATCAGGCCCTGTGCCGGTAGACCGGCCAGGGCGACCGCGCGCAAGATCGCCGCGCCGCCCATCGAGACGCCATACAGATACAGTGGCAGCCCCGGCCACTGCGCGGCGGCATAGTGCCAGGCAGCGATCACGTCCTCGGCCTCACGGATGCCTAACGTCTGGTCGCTGCGCGCGGAACCACCGGCCCCGCGAAAATCCACCAGCAGGCTGCTAAACCCGAACTCGAACAGCTTGGCCGCCGGGGTCAACGCGCCCTCTTTTACCCCGCCGTAGCCGACGAACAGCAGCACCAGGCCGCGCGGCTGCGGATGCGGGACGTGCCAAGCCTCCAGATGCTCACCGTTGGCCAGCATGATCGCATAGGTCGCATACGGCAGGTGGTGATCGGCGGGCGTGCTGTGGTTCTGCGGGCGCGGCAGCGGCACGCCGGTAAACAGTGCGCCGAGCTGCGTAGGCAGCGGCGCGTGCAGCAACGCCGCCAGAGGCGGGGCATCGGCCACAAAATGGGTTGCGGCGCGGGCATGCACTGCGGCCAGCCCATTGATCGCCAGCGCCGCCAGCGCGTTGACCTCAAAACCTGCCAGGTATAGCCAGGGGCCTACCAGCGCACCCAGGGCGCGCCCCAAGCGATGAAAAACGCC
>JAAUTF010000655.1 GCA_012031775.1 Candidatus Altimarinota bacterium
CACACTTCATCTCAGGATGTTGCGAGCGCCACTGCGGGAGTGGCTCAGTTGGTAGAGCGGCACCTTGCCAAGGTGCAGGTCGCGGTTCGAACCCCGTCTCCCGGCTCCACAATCGGGGAGGTAGGCAATGCTACCTCTCCTTTTTTTATGGCTGCCAGCCGCGTTCTCTTGAGCCTACGTTTTATCACCTACGCGCTACTGACGCATCTCCTGATCGTCGGCCTCGGCGGGCAAGCGGCCCGTGAACCAGGCCGCGATCTCGTTCCGGTCGTCTTCCCCAGCGTAAGCAGCACACAGCCACAGCCTTTCGACGCGCAACAGGGCCGCGCGCTCTTCGCCGAAACATGGGCCATTGTACGTGATTATTATGTCGACCCGAACCTCAATGGCGTCGACTGGGCGGCTGTACCTGCCGAGTTCCTGCCGCAGATCGCTACCATCACCGACAAAGACGCGTTTTACTGGCTGATGTGGGATGTAATCGACCGCCTCGGCGATGAGCACTCCACCTTTCTTGCCCCGGTTGAAGCGTTAGAAGAGGATGCCTTCTCGTCGGGTGAGAGCAGCGGCGTGTTTCTCGGCTTCGGCCTGCACACCTTCGCGATGCCGGACGGCAGCGACCTTATCCAGCAGGTGCAGGCGGGCTCGCCGGCGGCGCAAGCTGGGTTGCAAACGAACGACCTGATCATCACCATCAACGACCTCACGCCCGACGAGTTCTGGTGGAGCGATTATACGCTCGATAGCACAACTGCGGTGCGCTTTGAGGTGCAGTCGCCGAACGGCGCCCCGCGCATGGTGCCGATCGTGCCCGCCGAGATCGACGAACTGCCGATGGCGACGGTGAGCGCCACGCGCATCATTGACGGTCGCGTCGGTTTTATCGTGATTTATCATTTCGACCAGGAGGGCAGCTCCGACGAGATTCGTGCTGCTCTGCGCGATCTGCTCGCTGAGGGGCCGCTTGAGGCCTTGGTGATCGATGTGCGGCTCAACGGTGGCGGCTATATCATCGAGATGCAAGACACTCTTGGGCTGTTCATCGACGGCGGCATCGCCGGGCGCGACACCGGGCGCGATTTCGCCGATGAGCTGCCGATCAGCTCAAATCGGTTGATCGACGAACTGCGGGCGGTGCCGATCGCCATCCTCGCCGGCCCCGAAACCGTCAGCGCCGCCGATGTCTTCAGCGCCGTGATGCAGCACTACCAACGCGCCGTGGTTGTTGGACTGCCCACCGCTGGTAACACCGAAAGCCTGCTTCCCTACGAACTCAGCGATGGCTCGCGCATCTGGCTGGCGAACAGCTTCTTCGCTCTCCCCGATGGTACCGCGCTTGAAGGGCGCGGCGTCACCCCCGATCGCACGTTCGACGTTGCGTGGTGGCGCTACGCGCCCGAAGAAGACCCTCTGGTGCTGGCGGCACTGGATATGGTGCGTTAACCGAGCGACCTTGGCCGCACTGTGCTCGTACACTTCAGCGTAGGTTTGCCGAAGACGCACGCTAGCACAATGCAGTCGTAAAGTTCACAAACCCGTGTACTCCCCCGGTAAGCGTACACGGTTGTGTACTCAGAAAGAGCATGTAACCCCGTGTTGGAATACCGCAGCAGGCAAACGGTCAACCCTTTTTGGCGACAAACCACCACACCTGATCAGCAAACTTCCTTTTCACACGGCATATGGTTTGCTATATTATGGGTGTGATACAGGCAAACTGTAGGAGAATTCCCATGAGCACACCCAAGCCACGCAAGCGCAAAGATGCCATTCCAGAAGAGGATCTCCGCGAGCTGCGCGGTGAGTTGCCCGCCGACGAGCAGGGCGCGCTTGTACCTGCCGATCGCATCGACGATTTGGGCACTCTGACTGATACTGAGATCTACGAAGGCGAGATCGAAGCGGGCGTCAACGACGATCTAGCGAGTGATCCCGAAGATCTGGAGCTGCTCACCGAACTGGAACTGCGTGGCGATGAGACCGATAACCCCGATGTGGCGGCGGAAGAAGGCATGACCTATGTGCCGCCAATTGACCCGCCGGTGGTGCCGGGTGGCGCGGAAAACGCCGAGATCGCCAGCGGCTTTGGCGTCTCGCGCTCGATGAGCCCTACGATCTTGATCACCCCTCGGATGCGCTGCCCAGCGAAGACGATATGGTCGCCCTGGTGCGCGCTGCCCTACGCGCCGACAGCAGCACAAGCGAGTTCGCCGGGCGACTGCGCATTGCGGTGCGCGGCAGCACTGTGATTTTGCGCGGCGAGGTCGACGACCTCACCGACAGCGATAACGCGAGCGCGGTGGCCAGCTATGTAGCGGGTGTGGAAGAGGTGATCGACAAGCTGCGGGTGCGGGGGTTGTAGGGGAGAAGTCAGAAGTCAGGAGTCAGAAGGCCGGACGGCTACAGCGCAGAGCGTAGAGCGCAGGGCGCAGGGCACAACGCAGAGCGTAGAGCGCAGGGCACAGAGCACAGAGCACAGAGTGCAGGGCACAGAGTGCAGGGCACAGAGCACAGAGTGCAGGGCACAGAGCACGATATCGAGCCCGCTCACGCGGGCTTCGGCCCTACGAGCCCGGTGCCTCAGCGCGTGGGTGTGTGGGACGCCGAAATGATGTGTTTTATGCCGCGCAACTATGCTGGATCCTGTGCGCCCATTAACAGCTAAAGCACGGATGAGATGCCGTTTATTGCAACGCTACGCTTTTCCAGCGTCAGCATTCTGAATCCTGAATCCTCACCATGATGCCCACACGTCGCCGTTTTCTTGCACTGGCCCTCGGTGGCAGCCTGGCTCTCGCCCTGGGCAAAAACCTTGCGCGGGGCGATGATGAGCCGCCCTATCAGCTCAACCTACCACTGATCGTTCGGCCTTCCACACCCGAGCCGACGCCTCAGCCGACGCCTCAGCCCACACCCGAGCCGACGCCTCAGCCGACGCCTCAGCCAGAGCTCGATGCGCCACTGCTCGGATCGGCTTCGGGAACGTATGACGCGGCAGTGAGCTATGTTGTGGCACGCGCTGTTGGCTACTACGAGTACGACATTCGCCTGATATTCGACGGCTACCGCAACTATGGCGAAGCGGCGGGTATCGATTGGTTTTTGGCGATAGCGCAATGCGCACACGAAACCGGCAGCCTGACCTCGTGGTGGTCGCAACGACCTCGGCGCAACCCAGCTGGTCTCGGCGTGACCGGGAAAACCCTCCCTGGGACACCAGACAGCCCGCCGGGGGTGGCCTGGGCTTGGGATGGGCTGCAGTGGCGCGAGGGCTTAAGCTTCGAGACCTGGAACGATCATGGAGTACCGGCGCATTTGGGGCGGTTGCTGGCTTATGCACTGCGCGACGACCAAGCCACCGACTACCAGAGACAGTTGATCACCTACGCCCTTGACCTGCGCCCGCTGCCAGAGCACTACCGCGGCGTTGCACCGACGATCGTGGGCCTCAATGGGCGCTGGGCCTACCCTGGCACAACCTACGGCCAATCAATTGTTGATCTGCGCAATCGTATGCGCGGTTTCTAAAATAGCGTTTGAAGACGGATTGCTAGCATCTGAATGCCATTCGTGCGCATTCAGATGCTAACAATTTCTACTTGCGCACCTACTACAAAGCATAAGACGCCCTTGACTCGACCCTTCTAACGGTTATAATAAGGCTAATGTTATTCAGCCTTAACCCTTTGTAAAGAGC
>JAAUTF010000656.1 GCA_012031775.1 Candidatus Altimarinota bacterium
TATTTCGCCGCTGCCGCTGGCCAAGCCGATGCGCAGCAGCGGGGCTTCGGCAGGCACAGCACGTGCGGCGACAGCGAGTTCTTCGGCGGTCTGGAAGCGCCGCCCCAGTTCGGCGATGGCAACGCGGAAGGCGGGCAGTTCGCTGTCGCCCCAGAGCTCCGGCGGGCGTTTCATCACCAGCGCTGCCAGGCTCTCTAGCCAGGCGTTGCCCTCGGCGTCCGCTGTTTCGAGCCGCACGCCAAGCCCGCGCAGCTGGCTGTCGTTGCTTGTTGCGGCGATCAGTTCGTAGCGTGCCTGCAGTTCACTGCGCGCGTGCGTGCCGCTCGTACGCAGCCCGAAGGCAGTGCCGGTCACCTCGCCGATGGTTTCTATCAGCTGTGGATAGGCGGTTTGCAGCTCTTGCACCGCAGCTTTGAGCGCGGCGGCGAAGGCTTCCACACGGGCTGTTCCATCGGCTTCATCGCTAGCAAACGTTGTGAGCCCACAGGCTAGCGGCAACAGCTCGAAAAGCAATTCGTCGGGCGAGCGCGCCTCGCGCACGGCCTGGCGCACGGCCTGGGCCTGCGCGCTGATCTGCCGCGTCTGCTTGCTATAGGCGGGCAGCCCGTTCAGTATGCGCAGCAGCGGCATGGCCACCGCCAGCAGCGCTGGTTGCACCGGCAGCTCCAGCGCACGCGGCGCCAGCGCCTGGGCCAGCCGTTCGTATACCTGTTTGCGCGCACCATCGGCGCGGCTCAGTCGCACCGCGAAGTGCTCCGGTCGGGTCAGCAAGCGCTCGAACATGGCCATGTCCGGCGTCGGCACATAGTTGCCGCGTTCGTAGAGGTTGATCTCGCCCGCCCGCGTGATATAGAGCGCCACGAAGAGCAGCGGTGTGAGCCCGCCCTTCACGCCGTAGGGCGGAGCCTCTAGCAGTTCGAAGAGTGTTTTCAGCGCCTGCGGCTCCGCGCGCGCTGTGGCCAACGCTTCTTCCAGCGCCTGCCAGGCTGGGTAGAGCCGCAGCTCGTTGCCCGCCGATGGCGCCGTGATGCACCAGGTTCCAGTCGCGTCCTGCTGATGTAGGCCGCCCGCGCGCAGCACGCTCTCGTAGACCGCGCGTGCTGGTGGGTAGCCGACCAAGCCCAGGTTCTCGCGGTCGGCGTGCGTCAGCATGGCCTCCACCAGGTTACGCCGCGCCTTCGCTGCCGCCGACGAGAGCTGGCGGCGCACGATCAGTTCGTTCCAGACTTGCGGTGTCTGCGGGTATGTACTGTCGGCGGCTGCCGAGAGCAACGTATCGATCTGGCGTGCATTGCCGATCGGCTCAGGCTTGTGCCGGTAGAACCAGCGCCCGCGCTCGCCGCCGTAGGTTTCGGCGATCACCGTCGTGAGCGCTTGCTGCGCTTCGATCAGCCGTCCCGCAACTTCACGCCGCGCGCTGCGGTCGTGCTCCAGCTCCGCTCGCTCGTCGAGCAATCGCCGTAGCGCTGCGACATCCAGCAGTAGCTCACGCAGCTCGCGCACACGCTGCGGCAGCACGGCGATCCGCCCAGTCTCCTCTTTGCGGGCGTCGTCGAGCGCCCAGCGCTCGGCCGCCCGCAGCTCCTCATCATCGGCAGGCACAATATGCAGCAGTTCGCCGTCGAAGCCGCCTAGCGGCGCGAGCGCGCTGTTTAACGCAGTCGCTTCAACATAGCGCACAGCAAAGGTGCGCGTAGCCCCGGTACGGTAGCTGTGACGGCGTGCGATGCGCGGTGTACTGTCGGCGTGGCGCAGCAACAGCCCCGCTAGCGAGGCGCGCTCGCCCAGTTCGCGCCGCTCCTCTTGCGTCAGCGCGTCCAGGTCGAGATCGCTGCCCTCCCAGACAATGTAGCTGTCGCGGTGCTGCCGATAGCTCAGCAATTGCCGCCGTTGCAGTGTCAGCAAAGCGTCAGCAACCTGATCGCTGCTGTAGCCCTCGTTGGTGCTCGAACTTCTGAATCCTGAATCCTGAATTCTGAATTCTCCCCCTAACGCGAATGCTACTTGCGCTGCATTTGCCCGCAGCCCCGACGCGCGCTCTAACGCGCCGATTGTGCCGACTACGGTGAGTGTGTCCTGTAGCAGCGCTTCGTCGTTGCTTAAAGCTGAGCGCGCCTCGGCCAACTCTGCCCAGCGCTGCCCGCGCGCGCGCCCGAACAAACTCGGCCCCAGGCTTGTTTCGACATAGCTGAACAGATGCGTCAGGCGATAGATCGGTAGCTGTTGCTGCGTAAGCTCGGAAGGGTGCGATCTTCTGAATTCTGACTCCTGACTTCTGACTTCTCCTCCCAGGACATCGCGCAGCGCCCAGGGTTCGTCGGCGTGCAAGAACGCGAAGAGCGAGCGCTCGTTTTGTGCCAGCTGCCGAAACAACGTTGGTAGCGCCACCAGCACGCTCGGGTGGATGGGGTAGCTATCGGCGATGATCTGCCGCCACTCGTCCACCCCGATCTCGGCTGGTCGCAAGCCCAATACATCGGCGGCAGGCGCGAGGTGATCCGCCCAGTGCGTGCGCGCCGCACGGTAGCGATCACGGCCCAGCGGGCGCAGCGCGGCGGCGATCATACGCAGCATCTGGCTGCTCGGCTCTTGGAACGGCAGGTCGACGAAACGCCCCTGCACTTTTGCCCATTCGATGCGCCGCGTGGCCCCGGCGTTCAGGTTATAGCGCTCAAAAGCCTGATGCAGGATCGTCACTACCAGCATCGGTGCCGCGCCGCTGCGCGCGGCCATCTCGGCCAGGCTCTGCAGCACAAACAGGTCGCGCTCTTCGTCCTGGCGCGCGGCGTAATCGAGGTACTGGCCCAGTTCATCGACGAGCAGCAGCACGCCCTGGTAGTGGCCCTGCGCTTTGAGCAGGCCTGCGGCCTCCGCCAGCAGGTCGGCCACACGCTGCGGATCGAGCGCGCTGTCGCCTTGTGCGGCAACGAGCCTCTGGCGCAGCCGATCGATCGCGGGCGTGCGCAGCTGCGGTTTGGCCAACGACTCGCCCAGGCTCGCTAGCACGGCGTGGCGCAACGAGCTATTGTTGCCCGCCACCAGCACTGCCAGCAGTGAGGGTGTATCGAGCGGCAGCAGCGCGTCGTCGGCTACCCCGAGCGAGCCGAGCAATTGGCGGCGTGCGTCTTCATCACGCTGCAAAAAGTGTGCGACAAAAACGCCGAAGGCCGATTTACCAGAACCGAAAGGGCCTACAACCGAGAACGCGCGCTCGGTACTGCCAGATTGGAGGCCAGCACTGATACGCCCCGCCAACTGGCGTACCAGCGGCGTCACCTGGTAGCCGTCGAGCCGGTGGCGCATATCGTGGAAATCGCGCCGAATATGAATGGCCCGCGTAAAACGCGGCGCAACAGTGACGGTAGCGCGCTCAGACATAGTTGGCGCTCCTCAGCAAAAGCGGCAGCCAGCAGATCGCTCTCCAGGCTTGAGAATGCTGTCCGATCTTCTGACTCCTGACTCCTGACTTCTGACTCCTGACTTCTGACTTCTGACTCCTGAACCCGCCACGCCACCTGGCGAATACCGCCGCTCTCGCTGTAGCTCGCTCGCCCTGCGTCAGCTTCTCGAAGCGCAACAAGCGCGAGAGTAGTGCATCTTCGCTCAGGCGAAAAATGCGCCCTGCGAGCGCTCGCCGTCAGCCAATTCGTTGAAGGCCAGCGTCGGCAACGGCCAAGAGCACGCGCCTGCTGCAAT
>JAAUTF010000657.1 GCA_012031775.1 Candidatus Altimarinota bacterium
TAGGTTGTATTGTACGGCACGTTGCCCATGCAGTGTCTAAATTATGGGCTCTGGCGCAGCTTGCGTGATCACGTCATGGTGCTTATCACCTGCACGGGCAGAACAGGCTAAACGTCGCTATCCAGGTACTATAGGGAAGGGAGAAGACGGCCTGCGGGGCGCGGCGTGATGGAAATACGCCCCTTTCGTCCGGCGTGCCGCGCTTGAGCGCATACCGGGTTTGGAGTTATGTTGCCTGATCACGCAAGCTGATATTGGTGGCGAATCCCCCTGGAGCGCTCAGGTCGTCGCCTGGTAAAGGCGAGCAAAAGACGATAGCTTCGTCTCGCTGCCTTTGCTCGCCTGCGAGCCAGCCTAAGATACGCACGACGTTGATGACGGCGGCTGCCATCAGATGCGCCAAGTGCGTTTTCGCTTTTCCAATGTAGCGTGAACGACGTACCTCAGTCGTTCGCACACTTTGCGCAATCGTGCCTTCAACTCCCGCCCGCTTTGCGTACTCGGCCTTGTACTCCTCGGTCTGCTCACGCTGGCGACCGGCAAGCAGCGCTTCGTGTTGCGCTTGTGGTCGTATTGTGATGGTTCGGCGCGGCGGAGTCGACTTGGTACATTGCTCCATAGCAGGGCAAATCTGGCAGTCCGTGGTCGTGAACTTGATCTTGATGACCTCGTTCTTGAATCTGTCGACCGCCGGCGTCCAGCTGTTGCTGATCTTGCCCATCGGGCAGATGGCGTGCTGCTGTTCCCAATCAATCACAAAGTCGCGCGCCGCGAACCCTGCTCCGTCTTTTGCTTGCCAGTGGTTGTCGCCTCGTGTTGGTCCGATCAGCTCTATGTTGTAGGTGGTTTTGCTGTTCACGAACAACACCGAGTTTACGTACCCGGTGTCGGCAACGTGTTTTTCTGGCAGCAGTTGCTGCTCAGCCAACGAGGCGTGAATGGTTTCCGTGACTGCATCATCTGAGACTGCGGCATTGGTAGTTTCGCCATTGGTGATGATGTTCGGCTGATCGTCGCCGTAGGTTTCGGTCAGATGGATCTTGTAGCCAACCCAGTGGGTTTGGCGCTTGGTGGCGTAGCGGGCGTCAATATCGTATGGCGAGCCGATGTACCGGCCGGTGGGGGGCGTTTCGTCATTGGTGCGCCAGCGCAAACGCTCGTTCACCGTCACGAAGTTTTGAAGCCAGACGAGGCGCAGCGTCTCGACGGTCGGCTCCGTACGCAGTGCAGTGTCTTCTGGCTCGGCGTACACCGCGAAAAGAAGCGCCTGCCCATCACGCCCAATCTGCTCAGCCCAGGCATCACGCTTCTCCTGTCCTTTCGGCAAGCGGTATTCACTGGCGCGTAGCCCCGTAGCGGTCAACCCATTCTGCGGTGGTATGCGCGCGTAGCCACTCGGGTTGCGTTGTCGCCAGCACGTTCAGTGTGTGGCGCAGAGTCTCCGTGACACTTTCCAGACGAGTCATCGCGCGAACGGCGCCAAGGACGTTGGGTCGAGTCACTGCGTTGTCGGCCTCCAGCTTTCAGCAGTCCTTGATCCTGGGCGAGCGTGAGAATGGCATCGAAAATTCGGCGCTCAGCGCCGTGAAGCACGAGGCGGCTACGGAACTCGCTCAGAACCGTGTGGTGAAAGCCGAGGTCGGTAAGCTCCAGGCAGAGCAGATACTTCCAGTCGATACGGGTACGAACCGCATCGGCGGCCTGGCGATCCGTCAAGCCTTCCCAGAACTGGAGCAAGGTCACGAGGGCGAGGCGAACCGGAGACTCAGCAGGCTGACCCTGAGCGGCAAAGATATCAGCGAAGTCGGTCATCACGGAAGAGCATGCCGAGCTCGTCGTACATCCGCATGACCAGGTTGCCCGCAGGAAAGATAGCACGCGCAACGCGGGCGGTATCTTCAGGGACACAGTAGAGCGCTTGTGGCTGAAGCGACATAGCCTGCTCCTGGGTGAATCTGCTTGACACGCCCGATATGGCGCTTCCGTATACTACCGCAGAACTCCGGCTCATTTTTGGGACGCAGGCTCTGGCTTGGGATTCGCCACCAATATCAAGCTGCGCCAGAGCCAAATTATGGGATCCAGTATAGCATGGCAGTTGGTTAAACATGGCCGAATGTGAGTTTGCCGTGCTGGGGCGGCAGTGTCTGAAACGACGGCTGGCGAGTCGCGAGCAGGCCCAACACGAGATCACCATGTGGGAGGATCAGCGTAATGCGGCCAAAGGAACCGTCAATTGGCGCTGCACAACCGACGTGGCCCGGACAAAGCTTCGTCGGTTATATCCATCAAAATCCTAGTGGTGTATCACTAGGCAAGAATCGGCTCTTATGCAAAAATCAGATAAAGGCTGTACAAGCAATCGACGCAAGTACTTGCTCAAAACGCTTACAAGTAAGATCTAGGCTCTAATTATTTGTACAACCTTTGCCTGATTTTTCTATAAGGTACATGAACTTTGGTCGCTCCGTGTCGGCAATTATATGGGGATGGGCAACGACCCAAGGTACAACTCCTCCAAAACCTTCGAAACCTACCCCTTCCCCTGGCCGCCGGGCAGCGAGCCGCAGGGCGATCCGCTGGTAGTGGCAATCGCGCAGGCCGCAGCCAGGCTGGTCGAACTGCGCAACAACTGGCTCAACCCGGCAGGGGCCAGCGAGGCCGACCTGAAAAAGCGCACCCTCACAAACCTGTATAACGAGCGCCCGACCTGGCTGGCGAACGCCCATCGTAAACTCGACGAAGCCGTCTTTGCGGCGTATGGCTGGCCCAATGATCTGAGCGACGAGGAAGTATTGGCACGATTACTTGTGTTGAACCTCACACGAGCAGGTAGCAAGGCTGAGCATAAAGAAGCCAATGAAGTAGCAGAAACTCCATGACGAGCATGCATATTCAGAGCGATCAGCACATATACACCACGATACGGCAACTACATACGACTGAAGTCGTCGTTGTACAGGAAGTCCAGCGTGAGGATGGAACACACTGGACATTGAAATTGCTCAAGCAGCACCGAAATCTTACTTTGCGCAAAACATTTGCCCATGAAGTGCGTTACTCGCTCAACTGACCATCCACGCTATCCCAAATTAGGGGAGTATTTTACCTTCCGCCAGCAGCCAGTGTTAGTCAGGGATTTCATTCATGGCACCGATTATCTGACGCTTCTTGCGGAAAATTGGGCACCCTGGCCCGTAAGAGAAGCCGTCGATGTTACCCTTATGGTCGCTGATGTGCTTATTTATCTCCACAACCATCAGCCACCCCATTATTTATCACGATGTCAAATAAGCCATCCCTTAATTTGGATGAACTCTTTCATTGTTTAATCATTGACATTGCTGATGACAACACTTTTTTTCATCACTGTCATCCGAATCGTTGGATTTGGTTGCCGATTCGGCTAGAGCAATAGCATCATTGGCCATTTGCAATGTGGCCATGATGTCAAATTCATCGTCATCATCATTACTCTGTGATTATTACATGGCCGAATCGACGATACCGAATGCGGGGTGGGGGGATATTTACATCCCCGAGCCTTATATCAGAATGATATGATCAACATATCCAATGGTGAAAGTGGGATTACCGTCGCCGATTTGACGACACAGCATGGGAAGTATCTCCAAACACTGTATTTCAACTACATGTGGAATGCGGATGTCATTGGTGGTCACAATGAAGGAGGTG
>JAAUTF010000658.1 GCA_012031775.1 Candidatus Altimarinota bacterium
AGGGCATCGGCAAGCGCCGAAAGCACCTGCTGATCACCAACGCCAGGCGCTGCCTGATCGCCCGGCCCGGGGCCAAGCTGCTGACCAGCGGGCGGCGTAAACGGCTCATCGGGGAATTGCTGCGATGGATCTTGCGGCCGGGCTAATGGAGGCAGTGGCTCAGCGCCGGGCAGCGCGCTGCTCGGCGTCACACCGGCCAGGAAGAGCAAGCCCAACACTACTATCGCCAGCGCGAGCACGGCACCGAATTCGCCCCAGGGCATACCCTGGCGCTGATTGATCGAACGCCGCAGCTGCGCCATCGTCTGGCGCGATTGGTCGCGTAAGTAGTCGGCAACGCCTTCAACAGGTTTGCCTTCAAGCTCAAGCGCTGTGCTCAGCTGCTCGTTAAGTTGAAAGCGCCGGTCGAGCCGCCGCGCAACCTGTTGTACCTGCATCCGGGGGCGTAGCACCAGTGCTGCACCCAGAGCGACACAGACCAGCGAGGCAATAGCAAGTAGATCGTAGCGGATCGGCCAGCTAAAGAGCAAGTGCAGCCCAAGGCCAAGACACCAGATCGATAGCGCAAGCCAGACAGCTCGCAGCAATGTCAGCACACCACGGCGCGCCCAGCGATCGCTGGCGAGCCTATCGAGTTGCAAACGCAGTGAACTTCGCATATACAAGCATTGTAGCCGCGCTGTCGGGGGGCGTCAACAGCGCTTAAATGAGGGAAGGGTGAGACGTAGGCGTCGAGCATAGCGCACGCAGCACAGTGTAGAAAGTACCGAGACGTGGTCACTACGGGAAGCGGATCATACATATCATCCCCGGGTGACACGTGATACGTACCCCTGTGGCTTTCTGCTCTTTGTTCGGTACGCTTACACGGGGGCCAACTGGCTAAAAACGACGACGCCATGCTGTTCTTGCTGCACAATGCGCAGGCCAGATTGTTGAAGCGCGTCGTTTAATGCGGGCAGTGGCAAAAAGTCGATGCCGCCGAGGCCAAGCACGCTTTGAAGCGCTGCACCGGGTGTGGATGAGCTACGCACCAAGTTCATGAGCGCACCACGGCCATTGTCGGCAAGAACGCGCCGCATTTCGCGCAGCGCCTGTGGCGCGTCGCCGATCTCATTAAGCGAACCACCCATGGCTACACCTGTGGCTGCCCGACGAGCGAAAGGCAATGCCTGCGCACTAGCGCGCACGTAGCTGATACGCAGCTGCTCGCGGTGCGCAATAGTACGCGCTTCCTGCAGCATCGGCAGCGAGTGGTCGATCCCCACTACGGCGCCGGGCTGGCTGCCCAGCGCCTTGCTGATCGCCCGCGCATAAAGGCCGTTCGAACAGGCGATATCGACAAAGAGCCCACCGCGCTGTGGGGCCAGCATCTCCATAATTA
Organism: Candidatus Altimarinota bacterium; assembly: GCA_012031775.1. Lineage (GTDB taxonomy): Bacteria > Chloroflexota > Chloroflexia > Chloroflexales > Chloroflexaceae > JAAUTF01. The sequence continues at coordinate 1,385 of JAAUTF010000658.1, forward strand.
GCGGCAGTTCGCGGGCGTACCCAAATTCTTCGCCGGAGAGCACAGTCAGCGCACGCGGTCGCCATGTGCGCTCGTAAGCCCAGGCTGTTAGGGGTAATGCATTGGTAAGCTGCGCCGGGCTGCTCAAGATAGCAGAACCAAGGAGATCGGCTATGCCATCGCGCACCGCGTAGCTCCGCCCGCAAGTCAGGCAGCGCAAGCTACCGGTGTGCAACGCGCCATTGTCGTCGTAAGAGGTGGCACCAACCAGCTGCAGGAGATCATCCGGGTGGCCTGGGCAAGTCAAAGCAGCAAGCGCATCGGGGTACATGTAGTCCTCAGACGAGGTTTCAAAAAGAGGCTTGCGCTTGTCCGTTTTGGTGGCTTTGTCACCAAAACAGACAAGCACATCTTCATCAAGCATCACGATTCATCTCCGGATCTTGCAGCACTCCCTCGGTGATCATCTCCAAGAAAATGGCGAGCAGCTGCGGATCCCACTCGATGCCGCTGCCGTTACGCAACCGGCGCAACGTTTCTTCTAAGGTGAGCGCGCTGCGGTACGGGCGATCGGTGCGCATGGCGTCGAAGGCGTCGACGATCGAGACGATACGGGCTCCGACCGGAATATCAATGCCGCTGAGCCCCTGCGGATAGCCCTTGCCATCCCAGCGCTCGTGGTGGCCAAGAATAATCGGCCCAACCTCGCCAGCAAACCGCATAGGAGCCACAATGCGCGCGCCCGTTGTGGGATGGCGTTTAACCTCGTCGTATTCTTCCTTGGTGAGCGCGCCCGGCTTTTTAAGAATCGCATCATCGATGGCGATCTTGCCAATATCGTGGAGCAGGCCGCCAAAACGAATCGCCTTCACTTCGTGCTCGCTAAGGCCTGCGGCGCGCGCTAACTGTTCGCTATAGCTCGACAGACGCCGTAGATGGCCTTCTGTGTACGAGTCCTTTGCCTCAACCGCAAGCGCCAGCATAAAAATGACTTCTTCAGTGCGTTCCAACTGGTCGGTTAGGCGCTTCAGCCGCAGCTGTGAACGAAGGCGCGCACGCAAGAGACTCGTCTCAAAAGGTTTGGTGAGAAAATCATCGGCACCGACTTCAAGGCCGCGCTGGCGATGTTCACGGTCGTCGAGCCCGGTCAACATCGTCACCGGGATAAGCGCAGTATGCTCATTGTCTTTGAGCCGCTTGCAGACCGCAAAGCCGTCCATACGCGGCATCGTAACATCCAGCAACACCAGGTCGGGCTGCTCGATAGCAACCTTCTCTAAGGCATCGATACCGTCGGTGGCGAGCACCACTGTATATCCCTCCCGTTGCAGAATGCGCATCAGCACATCGCGGATCGCCGACTCATCATCAACAACGAGGATTTTCGCAGACACAGCGGAGCCCTTTCTGGCAGAGTGATGCTCGGTAAGAAATGGTTCGCTCGCACCGTTACGGCCCGACGAACGCTAGGTTCATACGAGGGGTGATAGTGTAACTGTGTTCACCGACGCTCTAATCTGCCGTAGTATAGCACATGGCATATTACGGCATGTATTCAAGCATCTTTTCTGGCGCGTCGTTGAGGCAAAGTTGCGGAGGGGACGATATTTCGCCACTAACGAAGGCGTCCATCGCGCCGATAAGGGCTGCAAGATCGAGGCCGAGGAAGTGTTGCGGGATGCTGGTGAGGTAGACACGGCTTTTTGCCCAGTTACGCATAAAGCCACGCCTGTTGCCTTGCTGCCATTTCACGAGCGCGGCCGCAGTCTGTATCATCCCTTTGTAGAAGCTCGCGAAGGGCTCTGCGGCTTCGAGCCAGCAGGCTTCCCATTGTTCGTGGGCGTGCCAGTAGTGGCCACTGTTGAACAACTGAATACCTGCGAGGTAGGCCGGAGGAAATTCCATCGTAATAAAAAAGCGCGAGCCGCCGTGAAGCTGCTCGCGCTTATCCATGACGTTTAGTGGCCGCAGCTGCCGCAACCGCCCCCAGAGGCCGGTGCCTCATCGCTGCCATCCTCGCGTGAGCGGAACGAGTGACCGCACCCGCAGCTCGACGCCGCATTGGGGTTGTCAATCTTAAAGCCGCCGCCCATCAGGCTGTCGATATAATCGATCGACGCGCCCGTTAGATACGTCGCGCTTACCGGATCGATCACAATGCGCAGATCGTGTGCGACGAACTCGCTATCGCCTTCGCGGATTTCGTCGTCAAACGTCATCCCGTATTGCATACCCGAGCAACCACCGCCCGCAACAAACACGCGCAGGCCGTAACCGTCGAGTTCCTTTCACGCATCATGGTCAACAGCGCTCGCCGCCGTTTCGC
>JAAUTF010000659.1 GCA_012031775.1 Candidatus Altimarinota bacterium
CACTCGCGGCTCAAGCGTCGTGTTCGTAGCGATGATACCGCTAACACCCTGATCGGCGCACACGGCGAGCAATTCGCTCAGGGCCGCCGCGCTCAGGTCGGGCGCGACCTTCACCAGCAGCGGGCGCGGCGGTCTATGCTGGAGCTGGCTCTGGGAGCGGTTTTCAGCCTGAAGCGCTGCCAGCAAATGGGCGAGTTGAGCGCGATCTTGCAGGGCGCGCAGGCCAGGTGTATTCGGTGAGCTGATATTGATAGCGAAATAGCTACCGTAGCGATAGAGCGCACGTAAGGCGGCGCAATAATCGCCCGTAGCGGCGGCGAGCGCCGTGAGCTTCGACTTGCCAAGGCTGATACCGATCGGGATGCCGAGAGCGCTACCGCGCGCCAGCCGATGAGCGAGCGCCAGCGCGCCCTCATTATTGAAGCCCATACGATTGATCAGCGCGTCGTCGTCTTGCAAGCGGTACAGCCGCGGCCGCACATTGCCGGGCTGCGCCATCCACGTCACCGTCCCAACCTCGACAAAGCCGCAGCCAAGCGCCGCCCACGCTGGCAGCGCCACACCGTTTTTGTCCATGCCCGCCGCCAGGCCGACCGGATTAGGGAAGCGCACCCCAAAAACCTCGCGCTCCAACCGTGGGTCACGCGGCCCGTGCAGATGCTGCAGCGGTAGCCGACTCAGCAGCGCCAGCAGCTGTAAGGTATACTCGTGCGCGTCCTCGGCATCACGCAGGCTTTTGAAGAGCAGCGGACGGATGAATGATCGATACATGTTTATACAGACACAGCACGCCACATCAAACAAGAAGCGCTGCGCGCTTTGCGGTTCAAAAAGGCTCGATACCCACCTCAGACAACTCATCGGCAAAGCGCTCGACGTCGCTAACCTTGCGCAGCTTTTCGACCCCCTGCAGCAGCAGCTTACGATTCGCGTCCGACGATATCACGGCGCGCTCGATGTACTGCCGCAGATAGAGTTTGATCAGATCGAGCTCGTCCTTCTTAAGATCTTCAGTGCGCATATACACTTCGATCGCCGCCGCCAACGCGCCCGTCTGCTCCTCCATCCAGAAGCGCGGCGGCTTGTCGACTTCGAACGGATATGGGTAATCGGCACTGGCGACAAAGACCAGCGGCCCGATCTGCTCGTCGCTCATAGAAAGCTCCGTAGTAAAGGGGATGTCACTCCCAGGAGTCTGCTCGTGACAAACCATCTTCAAGCCAGCACAGCACCGCAGAAGTTCGTTGCGGGCCGAGCAAACCGCAGCCTGCAATCTCACTAACCAGCGCTCGCAGGCACCATGCCCAGCGCCTGATACAACCGTGCATAATCGAAGCTAGCGTCCATCATCGCGACAAAGCGCTGCAGTTTAGCTGGCTGATGAAAGCGGATGCGCCCAAACAGCACCTCGGCGCGGTCGACCGTGATCAGCGTTTCGTCCGGCACCAGGATGATCGGCACCTCGCACTCCTCGGCCTTATCGAGCACGGCGGCGGATGGTCGAATATTGCCGGTGAGGATCAGAGCGCTCGTGCTTGTCTCCAACGCGGCCAACTGCAGATCGGTGCGGTCGCCGCCGGTGATCACCGCCTTATCGGGGCGACGGCGGAAGAACGAGAGGCTAGCCTCGGCCCCCATCGCGCCGATCACTTAGCGAGGCGACCGGCTTGCCGCACCAGGCCGGGCTACCGAGCAACTGGCCGCCCAGATGCTCTAATAACTCGGCAACACTGATACTGGCAAGCGCCGCATCGTGCGGCAGCGTGCCAAAAACCGGGATGCCACGTCCTTCTAAAAACGGCACCACCCGGCTGTGGACAAAATCGAGGTACGGCTCCTCAACCTGGTTTAGCAGCACGCCAAGCAGTCGCTCGCCAACATAGCGCTGCACCGTAAGAATAGTATCCACATTAAGCGTCGAGCTATAACGCACCACCAGCAGCCCCGGCGCATCGAGCAGATTTGTCACCTGCTCGGCGCTCAAATCGACGAGCGCACCCTCGGCCCAGGTGTTCGTCCCCTCAAGCACCATGGCATCCTTATCGCGCGAAACAGCCAAATAAGCGTCGCGCAGCTTCTTCACATATGATGTCGACTGGCCGCGCAGGATCGACTCGACCACACCGGGCGTGATCAGCACCGGGGCGATCTGGTCGAGCGGCTCGCGCAGGCGAAACGTATCGCGAATAAACGATGCATCTTCGTCTAGCGTCGTGTCGGTAGCGCGCGAAACCGACACACTCACGGGCTTCATATACCCGACACGCAAGCCGTCGCGCTGCAGGCGTGCCAGCAGGCCGATACACACTGCACTTTTCCCAACAAAGGTCTCGGTTGAGGCAACATAGAGCGTAGCCATAGCGAAGCTCCTTCACCAGTTGGGTTCACGTGGTATCTTGCAGCGAGAATAGCCTTATCTTACCACATGCTGCGTCTCCCGCCTCGCTACAGCGAGATCAGCTTCTGCCGCACCGCAATACTCACCGCCTCGGTGCGATTGGCTGCGCCAAGTTTGCCAAGCAGGTTCTGCACGTGAACTTTCACCGTGCGCGGGGCTATCATCAACTGTGTGGCGATCTCATTATTGCTCGCACCGCGGCCCATCAGCATCAACACTTCAAGTTCGCGCGGTGTTAGCGGCTCGTGTGAGCTGTTCAAGCCGCTCACCAGCCGCGCAGCCACGGCCGGTGAAAGCTGCGTTTGCCCGGCATAGATCGCACGAATCGCAGCGAGCAACTCATCGGCGGAGGCGTCTTTGAGCAAATAGCCCTGTGCCCCGGCGCGCAGCGCGGTGAAAATAAACTCGTCGGTAGCATAGGTGGTAAGCACCAGAATGCGCGCCGCACCGTCGAGCGCGCGGATGCGACGGGTAGCCTCGGCACCATCGAGCTGCGGCATCTGCAAGTCCATCAGCACCACATCGGGCCGCAGCGCGATGAAGCGCTCCACCGCCTCGGCACCATCGCGCGCCTCGCCGACGATCGCGATCTCGACCTCGTCCTCGAACAAGGCGATCAGCCCCTCGCGCACAATCCGCTGGTCTTCGGCAATTAAAATACGAATTGGCATAATTACCTTGTGAGAAATCAGGACGCAAGATGTAGCATATTGCCAGCACTCACTGCCCATCGAAACAAGAAGAGAAGTACTCAACTGCCAGGCTCCTGAGTCCTGAGTTCTGCATCCTGAATCCTTACCTCCAACTCCACGCGTGTCCCCGCGCCCGGCGCGCTATCGATTGTAAGCGTGCCGCCGGCAAGGCGTGCGCGCTCGTGCAGACCGATCAGCCCAAAGCCGCTATCGTGCGCGCCGCGCCCGTTTTCGTGCGGGTCGAAGCCAACGCCGTCGTCCTGAACCCAGATCTTCACACCGCCATCGCCAACGCGCGAGCCCACCTGAACCTGGCGCGCAGCAGCATGTTTCTCGACATTGTGCAGCGCCTCCTGCACAATGCGTAGCGCTTGCGCCGCCGCCTCGCCGGGCACCACAATCGACCCGCCCTCGTGGCGGTATGCTGCGTCCACACCGCTGCGCTCGCTAAAACGCGCTGTCTGCGCGGCGATCTCGTCGGGCAACGAGTTCGCATCGACTAGCGGCTCGGCTAGCGCCCAGACGCTGTGGCGCACATCGGCTAGCGTAGCGCGCGCTAGTTCGTGCGCACGGCTCAGACGCGTTTTTGCCC
>JAAUTF010000660.1 GCA_012031775.1 Candidatus Altimarinota bacterium
TACGTGCCCGCCAGCACATACTGCGGGTCGGCCTGCATCTGCGCGAGCGTTTTGGGTGAACACGGCATCGTAGGCCGCGTCGACGAATGTCGTCGCGCTCTTTGAGCTGCACACCAATGTCGGCGTTCGCGTTTTCGATCGCGGCCAGCGCATCGGCGAGCATCGTGCGGCTCGTGTTAACCATCGTGGTCAGTTCTTGAGGCAGCGCAGGTTTCGGCAACGGGTCGAGGCGGATCGTCAGCACTGCAATGCCCTTGGCATAATCGCCGATGCGCTCAAGGTCGCGGGCATTATGCAAGATCGAGCTGATCAAGCGTAGATCGCTGGCGACCGGCCCTTGCAGCGCCATCACACGCAGTGCGTGCTCCTGCAGTGTCTCGGCCAGTTCGTTGACATCTTTGTCGCTCTGGATAATCGCACGTGCCTCGCGAACTGCGCTATGGTGTAGCGCCCAGATCGCGCGCTGCACTGCTTCGTCAACCCGTCGGGCCAATTCCTTCAATTCACGCCTCAGCTCGTCGAGTTCATGCTGATACTTCTCGCTGATGTGGGTCATCGTTCGCTTCCCCCCTCGCGTTGTTTATCGCCTCGTCTACCTGCGTGCGCTCAGCCTGATGCAGCTATTATACGTGCAGAATTTAGGACTCAGGATTTAGAATTCTGAAGCCTGAATTGTATGCTACGATACTCGGCATGAAACAATCTAGACTGTGGCTCGACAGAGGGGATAGCACACTCTTTTGCTCTGCGTCCTCGGCCTGCTCGCCTTCTTCTACCCATTTTGTTGACAGAGCAAATGCTTGCCGCGAGCGACGCGGCCCATGCCCAGAGCGCACCGCTGATCTTCGCTGTGCTCGGCGGCGCGCTGTTGGTGCTGGTCGTGGTTGAGCTAAGCAGCGGGCGCCTCAGTACGCGCTCGCTGGCGGTGCTTGGTGTACTCTGCGCCCTCGTGGCAGCGCTGCGCCTGCCGGCTGGCCCCGGCGATGCACCGACCTTCTTCTTTCTGATTATTCTCGCGGGCTATGTGTATGGAGCGCGCTTCGGCTTTTTGCTCGGCGCATTGGGCCTGTTTGTCTCGGCACTGCTGACGGGCGGTATCGGGCCTTGGATGCCATTCCAAATGTTTGTCAGCGGCTGGATGGGCATGACAGCGGGGTTGTTGGGACAGGCGCTCAGCTCGATGCAGCTGCGCGGCACCGCTGAAATCCTTGTGCTCTGCGTCTTCGGCTACCTCTGGGGTTTGCTCTTCGGCGCGCTGATGAACCTCTGGTTCTGGCCCTTCGCCGTGACGGGCGCGCTCGGCTGGCAGCCAGGCTTACCACTTGGCGAGACATTACGGCGTTACATCGCCTTCTACGCGCTTACGTCCTTCGCCTGGGACTCGGTGCGCGCCATCGGCAACGTACTGGTTATCGCTGCCTTGGGTCGCCCCGTCCTCAAAGAGCTGCGCCGCTTCTACGCGCGCTTCCAGTTCGAACTTCTTTGAAGGGCAGAGGACGCACAGAATGCGGTAGGGGCGCAGCATACTACGCCCCTACCGCGTTCTGTGCCCTACTTCCACAAACCATTCCAAAAATCTTGCACTGTCGTCTGTACAGTGGCGATCGTCTGGCGCACCGGGTCGGGCGAGAGACGTGCGTCGAGGCGGGTGCGGGCGTCTTCGATCACTTCGGCGAGCAGCTGGTGCGAAGCCTCGGTATGGAGCCGCACGAGCAGTTCGGTATAAGCGTCGAGCACTTGCTCGCGATCGGCTTTCGGTGTTTCACTGAGCAGTTGGGCCAGAATGGCGCGCACCTGGCCCTGGTAGTCTTCAATCGTCATGGCGATCTCCGTCCTTGGATGGTATCACGCCTATTATACGCCCGCGTCTCTGCTTTTGTTGAGCTTAATCCTCGCTCTGCAATACTTCGCGCGAACGCCCGCCTTCGGCTGGGCCAACAACACCTTGCTGTTCAAGCAGATCGATCAGCTGCGCGGCTTTACTGTAGCCAATACGCAGGCGACGTTGCAACAGCGATGCGGAGGCGCGCTGGTGTTGCTTGACGAGATCGCGCGCCTGTGGCAAAAGCTCGTCTTGCTCGTCGACGCTGAGGAACTCGGCGGGGGCGCTGAATGCCTCGTCTGGCGGCGCTTCGAGGGGCTGGCCGCTGTTGGGCGCGGCCTTGGTGCCCACCTGGCTACCGTTCGTCGGTGTTGTGGTTTTGCCGTTTACGCCATTGCCGCTAGGCTCCGGTGGCACGGCATTGCGCCAGAAGCCGACGATGCTCTCCACCTCGCGGTCGGAGACATAGGTGCCCTGGATGCGCACCAGCTTGGCGGCATCGGCGGCCATATAAAGCATATCGCCGCGCCCGAGCAGTTGATCGGCCCCGGGCACATCGAGGATGACACGGCTATCCACCTGCGAAGTGACCGCAAAGGCATTCGCGAAGGGAAGTTGGCCTTGATCAAGCCGGTGATCACATCGACCGAGGGGCGCTGCGTGGCGATAATCAGGTGGATGCCGGTGGCGCGCGCCATCTGGGCGAGGCGACAGATCTGGGTTTCGACCTCGTCGGGCGCCATCATCATCAGGTCGGCGAGCTCGTCGATGATGATTAAAATATAGGGCATGGGCTCCAGATCGGCGCGCTTGCGCGCCATCTGCTTGTAGCTATCGAGGTTGCGCACGCCCAGGCGCGCAAAGACCTTGTAGCGGCGCTCCATCTCGCGTGTGGCCCATTTCAGTGTCGGCACCACTCGCTCCAGCTCCGTCACCACGGGCGAAAGCAGGTGCGGAACCTGATTGTAGACGATCATCTCGACCATTTTGGGGTCGACCAGGATCATCTTCAGTTCGTCGGGTGTGTGTTTAAGGAGCAGGCCGCAGAGAAAGGCATTGATCGCAACCGACTTGCCCGCGCCGGTAGCGCCGGCCACCAGCAGGTGCGGCATCTTCGTCATATCCGCTACCACGGGGCTACCACTGACATCCTTGCCAAGCGGCAGCTTCAGGCGGCCACGGCTCTGATCGAACTCCTCGCTGTCCATCACCTCGCGCAGTGTGACGGTGGAGATCGCCGAATTTGGGATCTCGATGCCGACAACATTTTTGCCGGGGATAGGCGCTTCAATGCGGATCGACTGCGCTGCGAGCGAAAGCGCCAGATCTTTCTCCAGGGTCGTGATCTTGCTAACCTTCACGCCGACAGCTGGCTGGAGCTCGAACTGCGTTACGGCGGGGCCGGTATTTACGCCAACAACCCGCGCTTCTACCTTGAAACTGGCCAGTGTCTCCTCGATAATACGCGCGCGTGTGCGGCGCTCTTCGTCGGTGATATTGCCCTCGATGGCCGCTTCGAGCATGGTGAGCGCAGGCAGCGGCCAGGCGCGATGCACCGCCGAAACCTCGAAGCCGTCGAGGGCTTCCTGCACTACCGCACCGGCAGGATCGGCGGCTTTGGGCGTCTCGGCTTTGGCCGCAGGCGCAGATGCTGGTGCGGCAGCGGGCTTTTCAGCCGGTTTCGCTGCCGGTTTAGGTGTAGGCGGAGGTACCGGCGGCGCAGGTATTTCAGAGGGCGTTGAAAGAGGCTTGGCCGAGCGGGGCGTGCAGCGATCGGCGTTGGCACGAGCTCTTCATCGCCATCGGGCGGGGGCGTGTAAGCCAGCGCATCGCGCTCG
>JAAUTF010000661.1 GCA_012031775.1 Candidatus Altimarinota bacterium
ATTCGGCATTTTAAGCCGCATTATGTGATCACGCACGATCCCTGGAAACATTATATGCTGCACCCCGACCATCGCGCGGTGGGGTTTGCCGTGATCGAGGGCATTGTGAACGCACGCGACCACCTCTTTATGCCAGGACTCAGCCAGATCGGCATCGTCGTTTGGCGGCCAGAGGCGCTTTTCCTCTGGAGCGCCGAGCAGCCCGACCATACCGAGGATGTTTCGGACTTTCTGGAGCAGAAGATCGCCGCACTGAAAGAGCATCACACACAGCTCGATAAAGCCGATGGATGGGAAGAGCGTGTGCGCCAACGGATGGCTGAGGCCGGAGCGGCGCAGGGCTTCGCTGCTGGCGAACAGTTCAAGAAAATAGTTGTGTGATGCTACATCCGGGTCAAACCATAACAATCCCAAATAGGTTGTGTTAGGAGTTGTGTCGTCGTGCGCGGCGTAGCCGCGTACGACGACACAACCTTCTTCATAAGCCGTTTAGTATTACTATATTTACCTCAGAAGAAACAGGGCGCTGTTCTATATGCAATAGAACAGCGCTTTATTATAGGTGCTTTTGGCGATACTAGTGCCCAAAAACGCGATTTAGCCTCGCTTGACAGAGCAGCAGGTCTGTACTATACTTCTTTCGTAACCCCACAAAAATTTCATTTAGGCAAAGATCGCTAGCTTCAGGAAGAATGTGTGATTGGTCATCCTGACGGCTTTGCTCCCAGGACGACCAATCACACCCGTACTTTCTGAAAACCAAGATCCTGGAAAGGGTCATCGATGAGTACAGCAAAAGCCAAAGATCCACGCTTTCCCGACCTCTCGTTTGAAGTTGAAGAGGGGGCACGGGCAACGCGTGTGCCGGGCGGGCGCACCGTGCAAGAGATCGAGGCCGCCTATCGGCGCAGAGGGTTTACGACGTTTAGCGCCCTATTCCGCTACGACCCCTTCGACTTCTGGGTGGGGCCGTTCTATGTCGGCTTTTGGGGCTTTGTAAGCGTACTGGGCACAATCCTAGGCTCAGCGTTCTACCTGTACTATACCGTCTTCCTAGGGCCGTTCAGCATCCCGCAGAACTTCTTCGCCGGGCGTATCGACCCACCACCAGCGGCGATCGGGCTAAATTTCGCTGGCTGGGGCAACCAGGGTTCGCCTGGCAGATGACAGTCCTTTTTGCGACGGTCGCCTTCTTCGGCTGGATGATGCGCCAGGTCGACATCAGTATGAAGCTCGACATGGGCTATCATATCGCGATCGGCTATGGTGTCTGCTTCTCGGCCTGGTTCACACTGCAAATTTTGCGGCCTTTTGTGCTCGGGCAGTGGCACGAAGGCTTTGTGCTTGGCGTCATGCCGCACCTAGACTGGGTCTCGAACTTCGGCTATCGCTACAATAATTTCTTCTACAATCCTTTCCACGCCATCGGTATCACCGGGCTGTTCACCTCGACCTTCCTGCTGGCAGCGCACGGATCGCTCATTCTAAGCGCCACACAGTACCGCGGGCCAGAGGGCGGCGATATCGAGAACGTCTTCTTCCGTGATATACAGTACTACTCGGTTGGCGAGACGGGCATTCATCGGCTGGGCTTTATTGCAGCCTGCGGTGGCATCCTCGCCGCCGATCTCTGCATTCTACTCTCGGGCTGGCCGGTGCAAGACTGGGTCTCGTTCTGGGATTTCTGGAATCGTTTTCCGTTCTGGAGCAATGTATAAAACGTATGTGTGAGAAAGGAAAGCGTGTCTGTTATGGTTACTACAAAGCCGTAACCGTGACAGACACATTTTCCCACTTCTCGCGCTTTGCGATCAGCAAAGGCGAATTATTATGACAGCAACCGGACTTCGTGGGCCGCAGACGCCTGGCGATCTACAGCTTGGGCCGGAGCGCGATGGGCGTATCGGCAAACCATTTTATGTACCACTCCTGGAGAACCTTGGCTTCGACAGCCAGTTCGGCCCCGTATTATTTGGGTGTTTGGAACATCGCGGCGTTCTTTAGCGGCGCCGTGTTCACATTCATCTGGTTGATGACGATGCTGGCGCAGGTGGCATATAACCCGGTGGCCTACGCCAAATATTTCTTCGTGCTACAGCTCGACCCACCGCCAGCGCGGTTTGGCATCGTCAGCCTGCCGCCGCTCAACCAGGGTGGCTGGTGGTTGATCGCGACCTTCTTTCTGACGATATCGATCCTGTGTTGGTACATGCACATCTACACACGTGCGCGGGCACTGAATATTAAGCCGTACCTGGCCTATGGCTTCAGTGGCGCGATTGTGCTCTACCTGGCGATCTATGTTGTTCGCCCAATCTGGATGGGCGACTGGAGCGAGGCACCGCCGCACGGCCTCAAAGCATTGCTCGACTGGACGAACAACGTTAGCGTGCGCTATGGCAATTTCTACTACAATCCTTTCCATATGCTGTCGATCTTCTTCCTGCTCGGTTCGACGCTGCTGCTGGCGATGCACGCGGGCACGATCTGGGCATTAGAGAAGTATGGCGCACACGAGGAGTGGAACGAGATCCAGGCACCTGGCACCGGCACCGAGCGCGCCCAGCTTTTCTGGCGCTGGTGTATGGGCTTTAACGCCAATGCCTACAGCATTCACCTCTGGGCATTCTGGTTCGCCTGGCTCTGCGGCATCACCGGTGCTATCGGGGTCATTCTCTCGGGGCCGGTGGTGAATAACTGGTTCCAGTGGGGTATTGAGGCCGGTATCGCCTACCCGCAGGGGCCGTTGCCCGGGCAGTAAATACCGTTCGCGGGGGGGCGTAGAGGCCATCTACACCGTAGGAGCACAGCATGCTGTGTTCCTACGGTGTTTTGTCTACCGCGTCTTCAAGCGCTCTTTTGAGATCGTCCAACTCCCTGGGGTCGACGGCGCTATCGACGATCCAGAAGCCACCATCGCTGATTTGCAGGCCAAGCACAGTGATCGACAGGTGGCGTTGAATGCTACTGCCGCTGAGCAACCGCTGCTCGCGCAACACCACTGCTGCGACTGTAGCCAGAGGCAACGACTGCGTGCGCTCGCCACCAACGCGATTGCGCTGCGTGTAGACAATGTTGCCAGCGTCGCGATCGACGGTGATGCCGTTGCTGGTGCTGGCGATCGCGATGCCACCGATCAGGCGGCGGTAGCCGCCCCACCGATTAGGCCGGCCACAAGCGCGCTTAAGAGCACGCCGCCGAAGCTTCCACCAAGCGACTGCGCGTTCCATGTGAAGCCGACGAAGAACAGCACGATCGCTACGAGCAGGAGACAAGCGCCGGTGAGGGCACGGCGCCACCCAGGGACACGATTGGCCGCAGGGCGCGATGCTAGAATGAGCAAGTTCGGCGAGCGATCGACGATGGTGTAATAGGGTTGGGTGTCAAGCCGTCGTCCGAGTTTTGGTGCATAGGATAGCCCTTTACAATGCGCGGTAGGTGGTCGTGCATGCACAACCCTACCGCGCATTGTAAAGCAGATTTGCAAATTTTATGGAATATGGTATACTTTTCAGCGTTACGGGTGAATGTTGTGCGGGAGTGGCTCAGTTGGTAGAGCGGCACCTTGCCAAGGTGCCAGGTCGCGGGTTCGAACCCCGTCTCCCGCTCCACACTTCACTCAGATGTGCGAGCGCCACTGCGGGAGTGG
>JAAUTF010000662.1 GCA_012031775.1 Candidatus Altimarinota bacterium
CGGCGCGGGCGGCGCTGTCCAGCAGGCGGCAGGGTGCGGGTCGTTGCCTTGGCGGTCGTTGTGCGTGGCGTGGTGGTGCTCATCCCGCACCTCCATACGCGGCGCGGACATCGTCGTCACTGGGCAGCGGTGTCGCGTGCAGCTTCGTGGCAATCAGGGCGCTATCGGTGAGAGCGAACGGACGCGGTGTGCGCCAGGGGTGTTGACCTTCGTCGGGCGGGGCAAGCACGCCGGCGCGATCCAGCCAGACCATCAGCGTGCGCGCGGTGGTTTCGCTCAGGCCGGGATGCTTCAGCCCAACGAGGCGACCCTTTGAAAGGCCTGACTGGCCTTTGCGCTCGGACTGGAAGCTCGGCTCGACGAGCAGTTGTTCAATGAGCGTCCCGAGCGCAGCGGGCGTCAGCGTGCCGGGGCCATCCGGCCAGGGTGACGGCTCCACGTCGTGCGGGATGGGTTCGGGTGCCAGGGCTGTGCGCGGCTGTACGAGAATCTGCTGGAGCCAGTCGGCCATCGTGGCGTCGCGTGCATCGGGAACGAGATCGCTGTGGGGCGGTGCTGGAATGTGCTGCGGCTGCGCAGGCCAGGGCGGTTCGTGCAGCAGGGTCGGCGTGAGGTCACGGCTGGCAGCGAACGCCAGCGTCGGCGGGATGGCAGCGCCTACCCAGCGCTGAGTCAGTCGGGACAGCAACGGCAACGGATACCAGTGTTGCGCAACCAGCGCCTCGTGGGGGTTCGGGCCGTCGGCGCCAACGGCGAGCAATGCGCCGACGGACAGTCGGTTACCTTCGCCTTGCCAACTGACGATCAGACGCGCCTCTGGCCAGGGCTGGAGCAGGCCGCATCCAGAGTCTGGGCGTGCTGGCGCGGGATGGCGTAGCGCACGCGGGTGTAGGGTCGCGTCGCCAGGCCGTGCGGCACCACCTGCATGGCCCAACCAGGAGCGTAGGCGGCCAGCGCCCGGCGCAGCATTTCGGTGGCACAGCCGGGCAGACAGCGCTCATGGGCGCATCCGGCGCAGCCGTGAACCACAACGTACTGCTGGCACATATCGCCGATACGCATCAGCACGCTGGTGAGCGGACGGTAGCGCAGATGCAGACGCAATGCGTCCTGAAGCTGCATCTCGGCGATCTGCGCCGGCGCTTCGGGGCGCGGCGTCAGACGCCAGAGGGAGGGTGCGTTGTTTGGCATAAGAAAACTCCTGTTATGGTTGTGGGCAATCAGTCTGGCGCTCGACAAAGCCGGTGACGCGCCAGCCGGTAGCGGTTTCGGCCAGCGTGGTGTGGAAGCAACTGGTGAGCCGTTCGAGCCGCCAGATGCTTCGGCCAACCTGCCCCGCACCCTGGGCCATCGGCGCTTCGACATCGACCGATTGCAACCGACCGGTCTGCAGGACATCGACCGTGACGAGGTACTGGGCTTGCTCCAGCGCCCAATCGATCGCGACGGTCGTGTCGTCGGCGAGCAGTTCTTGGGCTGCACTCCGATCATTGGCGCGGAGTGCGTCGATCCAGGCCGTATGCACCTCGGCAGGGCTGCGGGTGTCGCGGCCGGCGCCACAGGCGGCAAGCAGGGGGAGCAGGAAGACGATGCTGATCAGGAACCGGTGCATGAGGTTTCTCCCTGGTGGGTTAGGAACCGCGCAACATACGCAGTTCGTAGGGGTTGGCTTCGACATTCATCGTGTACACGTCGTTGCCGACGATGGCGAGCGCCATCCCCTTCCCGGCGCGGGTGAGGTAGGCGACATGGCCAGGGCGGATGTCGCTGATCGCCTCGGCCATCTGGCGGGCGGGCAGGTCGTCGAGGTGGAAGAGCACTTTGGCGGCGGCGTTCTCGAAAATGAAGCGCCCGTGGTCGTTGCTCAGGAAGGTGATCGGGTTCTGGTCGATGGCGATGAGGCCGATGCCGTACTTGCGGGCGACTTTGGCAATCGTCGCGGCGAGACGGCCCAACGCTTCGACCTGAGTGAGGTAGCCGAACTCGTCGATCTGGAGCATCGTCTTGCGGCTGCGGTCGCGACGCGGGTCGCGCATAAAGCGCAGGATGGCGCCAATCGTCAGCGCGTAGTAGAGTGGGCGGTAGAGCTCTTCGACCTCGGAGACGTCGTAGTAGGTGATGTCGCTGCCGAACTGCCAATCGACCGTCGTGTGGCCGTTGAAGCTCGGCCCGACACTGGTACGATCGACAAAGACGTGGATCTGACGGGCCAGCGTATCGCTTTCCACTTCACCCAGATCGCGGAGCAGGGCGACCAGGTCGCTCAGGATCGGCACCTGATCGAGCGGCGTGTCCGGTTGCAGCGGCGCGTAGAGGCTGGTCAGGGCGCGGTCGAGCAGTCCGCGTTCGATGATTGAGAACTCCTGGGGCACGAGCCGGTCGCGGCCGTCGGCGCTCTTGCCGGGCGTGCCCAGCAGTAGTTGGAGCATGCCGATCACGTGCTGCACCTGATTGGGGCGCCAGTCGTCTTCGCCGTAGACGATGTCAAGGATGTTGATCGTCTGGCGGAATCCGAGCGCATAACAGCGCGCGCCGCCCTGGGCCGCCATTTCGACCCGCTGGCCGTTCTTGAACGCATCGAGGCCGATCACCCGGTAGCCTTCCAGCGCGCCGCGCAGGGCCAGCAGGTTCAGAAAAAAGGTCTTACCTGCCCCGATTTCCCCAGGATGACCGTGTGGGCGGCCTGGTTGTCGCGGAAGAGATCGATAAAGAGCGGGGCGAAGCGGCGGTTGTCGAGGCCCCAAAAGATCCCGCTGGTTGCATCCGGGCGATGGTAGCCCAGCACGCCGAGGCAACAGGCAACGCCGTGCGAGAGCATCGTGCGCGGTTTGAGCGGCGCTTCAATCCGCGTGCGCGGGGTGCGGCTCCAAAGCTTGAGCAATTCGCCCTGGACGTGCTGCGGCCGCATCACTTTTGAGATTCGCGCCGAGACGACTGCGGGTCTCGGCGACATTGGTTTCGAGTTCGTCGGGTGTCGCCCCGCCCACCAGCGCCGCGATCTGCACCGCATGCAAGCTCTGGTGGACGAGTTCATGCAGCGTCTGCTCGGCAGCCGCCATCACCCGATGGGCGCGCAAGTCAAGCGTCTGCTGGTCGCGGGCGGAAACCTTTGCCGCGTTAAAGGCCAGTTCGGCCATGCGCATGCGCGGGGGCGGCTGTAGGTCACGATGTCGATTGCGAGCGCGATATCGTAGGTCACGTCGAGCAATCCGTGCAGCGTGGTTGCGTCCCACACGCCACGCACGTCGTAAGCGAGCAGACTGGCGAGCCAGGGATGCTGCGGCGCTTCGGGAGCGAGGCGGGCGCGTTGTTCGCGGTACGGCCCGGCGAGGATGGGCGGCACCTGATCGAGGATGCTGACTGGTCGCCCGGTGGCGGTGCGCAGAGTCGCGGCAATCGCCTCGGCGCTGACATCCGGCGGCTCCCAGGTGAGCAGCAGATACGTGGCCGAGCGCAGGTGGCGGTGTTGCAGCGTGCGATAGAAGCGCTCGACCTCTTTGGTCAGCGGCAGTCGCCAGAGCAACGCGCTCAACACGGCGTCGAGCGTGTCGTGCAGCGCCGCCCAGAGCACGCGGGCCTCGTCTCCGGCGGCCACATCGGCGTTGCTCAGCACCTGTTG
>JAAUTF010000663.1 GCA_012031775.1 Candidatus Altimarinota bacterium
TCGCCCGCCGCGCGACGAAACGCAAGCGTGGGACAATCAAGCAGCTGCGCCGCCCTGTCCGTGACGAGTGATGTCGCCCAATGTCGTGTAGGCGCTAGCACAAATGGTTTACCAAATGAGTGTGTTGTCGTGGGTCGCACAGCCATCCACGACAACACACTCATTCTACACCGGCTCTGACCCGTTATGCTTGTGATTTTACCGCCTGACCATGGGCAGGTAGAGGAAGCGCTGCGCACTCGGACGCGCTGGCTCGTCGTAGCCGGGGTTGCCGACATAAACGCTCACCGGCACTGTGATCGTTTCCAGCGTGTTGCCGCCTGTGTCGACGGCGCGCAAGGTGATGGTGGCGTTGTTAGTGCTGTTCGCCGCAAAACCACTCGGGTCGGCACGCAGCGCGAGTGTTGCCGGCGCACTGCCTTCAGCTGTGTCGAGCGTTAGCCATTCAGCATCGCTGCTGGCCGTCCAGTTTAATGTGCCGCCGCCACTGTTGTTGATGCTAAGCGTCGCGCTTAGCGCGGCGGTGGCACCTGGTGCAACACTCCAGCTCACAGCCGCCGGTGCAACGGCGAGCGTCGGCCCGGGGTCGCTCAGGTCGTCGCCGACGATCACGGTTACGCTGGTGCTCGCTTCTAACCCGGCGCTGTTATAGGCCGTCAGCGTGATCACGTTCGTGCCGATCGGCAGCTCACTTGTGGCGAAGGTCGGCCCCTCGGCCAAAACTGCGCCCGAGCTATTCGTCCAGACGAGATCGTTGGATGTGATGCTGCCATCTTGCAGATCCTGCGCGTTGCCAAGGAAGTTGACGAGCTGGCCCCACTCGATATTTATGTCATTGGCCGGGCTCATGATTTGCGGTTGCGGCGCTTTGTCGGCCAGTGTGTACGCTGGGCTGTCGGCCTCGGCACTCTGCACGCCGTCGCTGGCGACAACCCGGAAGACACCACTGCCGCCACCCAGGCTAGTGGTATCGAGCGCCACGCTCGTGCCGCTCACCCCAAGGTTGACAAGCTGGAAGGTCGTGCCAGCATCGCGGCTGTACAGTACATCGAAGCGCAGCTCGTCCCCGTCGGCGTCGCTCGCCGTCCAGCCCAGCGTCGCTGTGCCGCTAACCGGCTCGGTTGGGCTTTGCAGCGCGACATCGCTCACCGTAGGCGCAGCGGCGCTGATCGCCTGGCTGGCGAGCACATCGCCACTAGCGATCTCCACGATTTGAATCTGGCGCGCTCCTGCCACAAAGGGCACAATCTGGCCAAAGTTTTGCCATTCCTCGCCATCCTCAGATTCTTCACTGCTGAAGGATAATCGGCCAGCTGCACGCCCTGGGCATCGAGCAGGCGCATGCTGTATGTGCCCGCTGTGCGCGGCGGGATCATCACCTCGCCGCTCAGGCGGCGCACGAAGGAGATCGCCGCCGTCTCGCCGCTCGGTGCAATCATGCCATAGACGCTGAGCCAATCACCCTGCTCTGGCTGCGGTGCCGGCTCCTGCATCAGCGCCGGGCTCGTCAGCGCGGTGTACATACGCTCGTAGTTTACGTCGCTGATCCACTGCGGTTGGCAGTAGGCCATCAGATCGTACCAGCCCGATACTGGCAGCAACGTCCGCGTATTGCTATCGAAGCCGAAGACGCTGCCGTCGGCGGGGCCGATGCGCCCCGAAGGATAATTCGGCTGTGGGTCTGAACCCACGATACCGCACTCGCCATTGGCAGTGGTGGGATGGCCCAAACCAAGCGAATGCCCAACCTCGTGGCCAGCATAGAAGCCGTTCCAGGCCGTGCCATCCGGGCCGCTCGATACGGCGCTCCCGCCCTCTTGCCCACGTGGAAACTGGTTAGCCACGCCGGGGTCGGGAATCTCGCCGTAGAGAAAGGTCGAGGCAAGCAGGTTGCGCCGAGCGCGCCAGTCGCGTAGTACACCGTTGACATAGGCGCTCGCACAAAGCTCGCGATTATCCGTTGTGATCACTCCCGCCCCGTTGCGCACCACAAAGCCTTCGCACTCTGGCAGCTGACGGTTGACGCGCACCGCCAAGCCTGCATCTTCGATCTCAAAGACGCGGTAGTTCAAGCCGAACTGCCATTCACCAGCGTTGTTGATGCGCGCGCCGAGCGGGTAGACGCGACTGATCCAGCTAACGTTGGCCAACGTGCCCTGCGGGCTATAATCGGTGTTGTTCAGCCGGTAGTTGAACTCCATAAAAAACACGGTCAGCGATGGCGTCGGCTGGAAGGCAAACGGCCCCGCCGTCACCGCGTTGTCGGCGAGCGTCGGTTCTAGCGGCACACCATAAGGGTTGACCACCGCACGCAGCTGTAGATCTGTGGCGCGCGTATAATCCCACGGCAGTTCGAAGAGGAAGCTCTGGTTGAGCTGGCCCTTCTGCGGGTTTGGCACCACCGTGATGCGCGAGCGCAGATTCGGGTTAACCGGAGTGAGCGAGATTGTGCCCAGGCCACTGGCCGACGCCTCAAGCCGCGCCGTCACCCCCGGCACATCCTGGCCCTCTGAGCGCACATAGACGCGCACAAAGGTCGGGCGTAGCTGGATGAGCCGCACACTATTATCGCTGCGCTGAATGCCCTGCGTGATCTCGATGCCGGTGGCGACAAGGTTGATCTTCGGCAGCGCCTCGGCATTGGCGGGCAAACGCTTGATCGTGCTCGTCAGCGACGCGAAAGTAGCCTGCTCGCGCCAGTACAGGTTAAACCCATCGCTCTGAATGCCATCGGCGCGGTTGGCGGTGTCGGTCTCGCGGAAGTAGAGATCGGTCGGCGTGCCGCCGCTGCGACCGATCGTGCGCAGCAATTCCGTCGCCGCCGTGACAAAGCAGCCGGGTGGGACTGGGCAGGGCGTATAGCGCTGCTCGAAGAAGAAAAGGCTTTGGCCCAAACTCGGCAAGAAAAACCGACTGGCAAGGCTTAAACCCGAGAGCACCGCCACCTGGCCGCCGGGCGGTGTCGGCAAATAGATCAGCTGGTAGCTGCCGTCGACGTTGTTGTAGCGCACAATGCTATTGTTGCCGGTGGTCTGGATATAGAATACATAGTCTGTGATCGTGCAGCTGATCTCAAAGCATTCGACCTTCCTGCCCTCGGCGACATATTCGCTCGCCTTATCGACGATGGTGATCGTTGGCGTGCTTGCATCGGGCGTAACACGGCGCAGCGCCCCGTCCGAGTTCAAAAAGTACATATAGCTGCCATCGTACGACGGGCTGTTGCCAAACTCGAAGAGCTGAAAGTTACTGACGGTGCTAGCATCGGCAGTGTTGACCAGTTCTAGTGCGGTGCCGATCAGGCAGAAGTCACAGTCACGCCGTTGCAGCGCCACAATGCGATCGCGCGAATCGCCAGTTCGACCTTATTGTCTTCGTCGTTGAGAAAAGTTGGACCCCATGGCTCGGGCGCAGCGCCGGGGTTGGCTGTTTGCGGCAAGCGCACCAGTTGTGTACCTTCAACCCAATAGACATAGTTCGCATCAGCAACGATATTTGAGTTCAGCTGGTAGGGGTTGCAGACCCCGGGATCGCGCGGGTCGTTGCGGCTGTAGAGCACGCGCGCTTCCCAGCCGATGCTACGCGTGCGGCGGATCGTCACCGGGTCGGCAGCGGC
>JAAUTF010000664.1 GCA_012031775.1 Candidatus Altimarinota bacterium
TACCCCGTTCTCACCCCGGCAGATGTAACTGACACGTACCGCCTGATCGAGCAACCGGAGTTCGGCGCTGCGCAGGTACCGCTCACACCGACGCGCATTGTTACGCTCGACCCAAGCCTGACTGATGCCGTAATCGCGCTCGGCTACGGCGACGCCATCGTTGGCACTATCGTCGATTACAATGGCAATGTCTTCCACGAGCATATCGCCGACCTGTTGCCGCCCGATGTGGCCAAGCTGGGGCAGGAAGGGGCACCGAACCTCGAACGGATTGTTGCGCTGAAGCCGGATCTGATCTTGACCTGGGATTGGTACCCCGATAATATCGGCGAGCTGCAGCAGATCGCACCCACGGTGGTGATGCCGTATACCACGTATGAGCAGCAGGTCGGCAACACCTACAGCAACGAGCAGTATGTCACCTGGCTGGTGCGCGAAGTTGCGGTTGTGCTCGGTGTAGCAGAGCGAGTCGACGCTGCGCTTCAGCCCTTCCGCGACGCGGTGGCGCTGGCCCGCCCGCTGCTGGCGAACAGCCTCGGCGAGCAGTCAGTGGGCTTTGTCGATATTCGCCAGGAAACTATTCTGCTTTCGGGCTACGGCTCGGATGGCATCTCGGCGCTGCTTTACGGCGACCTGGGCGTGCGCCCCGACCCGCTCAGTGAAGCGTTGTATGTCTGGGAGGAGCTTTCGTTAGAGAACGTGCCCGAGCTGAGCGCCGACCAGCTGCTGGCCTTTGTCGACGGAGCCGAAGCCGAAGAGCGCTACGCGGAGTTGACGGCGAACCCGCTCTGGCAGCGCGTACCAGCCGTGCAAAACAACAGGGTCTTTATCGTGCCGCCAGGCCTCTACTATCGTGGCGACGACGGGCCGCTTGGCGCAACACGTGTGGTCAATGACATCGTGCAGAAGCTCACCGGGCAAGAGCTAGATGCTGCTGCAAGACCAGAACACGCTGCTGCCACTATTGGGCGCGGCGTCGGCGCGGTCGTTGGCTCGGCAGGCAGCATCAAGGCGAACGGTATGCAGATCTTTCGCCACAGCGCCGATTACAACACAGCAGGCGTGGCTTTTGTCGGCGAGTGCGGCACGCCCAACCTGGCGCGATCGCCGCGCTGCAGCCGGGCCTGATCCTCCGATCGCACCGACGATCGTGATCCACCAGTTCACCCGCCCGCGCTGGGCGGTGATGGACGACCTGGGGCCGCTGAACCTCACGGCGATCTATTGGGGCGAGACCGGTGGGCTGGCAGGCCACCAACCTTGCACGGGGATCTGGTGCGCCACAAGCAATCGCCGAACGCGCCGTGAGGATGCTTACCTGCTTGTTTAGGGCGTAGATAGCTTGTCGAGCAGCTGGCGCATCGCTGCGCCGAGCAGCATGGTGATCGGAAACGTAATATAACGAGCCCCCAGTTGGGCACAAGTGTGCCAGTCATCGGCACTCGTCACCATCAGCCCGGCGATCCGCCCGGCGCGCCGAATACGTTCTAGCGCGTCGTCGATCGCCTGACGAACTGCTGGGTGAGCGGGCTGGCCTGGGTAGCCAAGCGAAACCGAGAGGTCGGTCGGCCCAATAAACCAGATATCAATCCCATCAACGGCGAGCAGCGTATCGAGGTTTGCGAGCGCCTCGGCTGTCTCGATGTGTGCCACAACCTGAAGCTCGCTATCGACGCGCTGCATGTACTCGGCCCCACCGTGAAAGCCAAAACCGGCCGCTCGGGTCGAGAATGCCACACCCCGCATGCCTTCCGGCGGGAAATGAGTAAAGCGTACGAGATCGCGGGCCTGCTCGGCGGTATTGACCTGAGGAATCTGGATTCCTGCCGGGCCGAGGTCGAGGATTCGTAAGATCTCACGTTGCTCAACCCCAGAGGCGCGCACAATCGCGGCAAGGCCAACGCTACCTGCGGCGCGCAGCAGATGCTCGGTAGTCTCCAGACTTGCCGGGCCGTGCTCGTTGTCGATAACCACAAAGTCGAACCCTGCGTGCCCAGCCATCTCGATCAGGGCGGGGCTGGGAATGCCGACAAACAGGCCGCGCAGCGCTTGGCCACGCCCTAGCCGCGCGCGCAGTAATCCCTGGGCTGCCATGCTCGCTCCTCTCGTGTATCATAGCCTGCACAAGAAACGCTTTAGTTTCGCACACAATATGTTAAGCTGAACTCTGCGCACTCCAATCTACAATCGCCCTAGCGCCGTGCGATCAGCGGGTCGCGCTCACGGGGCAAGGCTAAACCAAGCGTCGTCACATACCTGACGCTCCTCTTCATCGAGCGGGATAGCCAGTGCCGCAAGGCTATCTTGGAGCTGCGCGGGCTGGCTGGCACCAACAATCGCACAGGTGACGCCGGGCCGGTCAAGCACCCAGCGCAGCGCGGCGTGTGTCAGGCTCTTGCCGCGCCCGGCAAAGAAATCGCCCAGCGCGTGGACAATCTCAAGCACCGACTCGTTCCAGTAGCGCCGCCGATACAGCTCGCCGCTGCGCTCTAAGCCAAAGCGTGTATTGTCAGCGGGCAGCTCAAGCGAGCGATAGCGCCCCGTCAGCATGCCGCCGGCCAGCGGGTTGTAGACCATCGTCGCAAGGCCGTGGGCGTGGCACAACGGCAGAATCTCATCTTCGATCATACGATAAAGCAGGTTATAGCGCGGCTGGGCCGAGATGAAGCTGGCCAGATTTTGCGCTCTACTCGTCCAGAGCGCATCTGCAAGTTGCCAGGCCGGATAGTTTGAGCAGCCAATGTAGCGCACCTTGCCAGCGCGTACTAGCGCATCAAGGGCGCGCAGGGTCTCGTCGATTGGTGTCGTGGGATCGGGCCAGTGAACCTGGTAAAGGTCGATATAGTCGGTCTGGAGACGGCGCAAGCTAGCTTCGCAGGCGGCGATAATATGCTTATAGCTGAGTCCCTCATCGTTTGGGCCGCTGCCAGGGCCAGCGGGAACCCGCCCGCCACACTTAGTCGCAAGCACGACCCGATTGCGCGCCCGTCGCTCGAGCAACCAGCTGCCGATAATCTGCTCGGTGCTGCCGATCTGCTCGGGCGCGCCACCAAGTGGGTAGACATCGGCAGTGTCGAAGAAAAAGACGCCCGCCTGATCGGCGGCGTCCATGATCGCAAACGAGGTGGCTTGATCGGCCTGGTTGCCAAAAGTCATTGTGCCCAAGCAGATCTCGCTAACTTTTAGGCCAGTCTTGCCAAAGCGCTGAGTTCGCATGTTTCCCTCCCATACGTATTAGAGTGCTGTGTTACCAACCACGCGCTTGGCGTGGGCCATCTGCACCGCAATCTCAATGGCTGCGAGCAAGCTTCGCTCGCTGGCCTGTCCTGTCCCAGCGATATCGAACGCGGTGCCGTGATCAACGGACGTGCGGATGATCGGCAGGCCGATACTGATGTTAACACCGCTGTCAAAGGCGAGCAGCTTCATAGGGATATGGCCCTGGTCTGGTACATCGCCACAACGATGTCCCACACGCCGCGCGATGCACGCAGGAAGACGGTGTCTGGCGGCTGTGGGTCAGACACGTGCAGGCCGCGTGCGCGGGCAGCCTCGATAGCGGGCAGAATCTCGCGGGCCTCGTGATCGCCAAACAGCCCGCCTTCGCC
>JAAUTF010000665.1 GCA_012031775.1 Candidatus Altimarinota bacterium
GATGAGCGCAGTGCCGTTGCCAGGTCACGATCTGCGGCAGCCGTTGAGACGCCAGAGTGTTGGTGTTCCGCTACTCATACGGGTTGCTCATTCTGTGGCGCAAGCGCGCGCTGGCCGGATCGCGTACAGGTGTAGGTTTCACCGACACGAGCGATGAGCTTGCGTTGTACGAGGTCGCGCAGTACGAGCCGCAAACTCATATGACTGATGCCGGTAAGTTCGCGGATCGTAGCGAACGCGACCGCATTCCCGGCCTCGTCGAGCACGCGGAGGACGGCCTGTGCGTGCAGATCGTTACTCGTCTGTGGAAGTCGCGTGACCGCCGACACCTGATCGGTAAACCCTGGAACCACAATGCCTTGCCTGGCAAGATCGGTCAGGATGTGCTCATTGGCTGCGCGCGTTTCGGGCGAACTGGCGTCCATGAACATCGCCGCGCTCTGATCGGTATACTGCATCAGGCGCTTGCGTCGGGTGCGCAAGAGCACGAGTGCGCCAATCGCAGCGGAACCGGCACCAAGATACGCGATCCACTCGGCGACCTGGTAGGAACTCATCACCACCACGACCATTGGTGCTGCACCGGCCTCGGTGCCCGTGATAACACCTGACGATCTCGGCGCGTCGCTGGTCTGGCTCGTCGGGGCTACCGGCACATCCTGGATGACTCGCACGGACGGGGTTGGCCGTAATAGGTAGATGAGTACGGCGGTGGCGATCGCCATCCCCAGGATCATGCCCGTCGCAAGGGTGGAGACGAACCGATGGTGGTGCATATTACTCCTCGCAGTCTTGTGGGTTCGCGACATACCAATGGGTAACGACGATTTGATCGGTCGCGCTCTTGCACGATAATGGCTTCGCGGCACTCCACGCCATACTCGAACGTCCAGAGGCTGTAGCCGCGCCAGCCTGCGCCATCGGTCGCGATATGGCGGATCTCGACGCTGCGGAAGCGCCCCGGAAACAGCGGCCCGCCCTCGTCAACGTCCCGCCAATAGGCCATGTTCTGGAGCTGCTTATCGACATCGAGCTCGTGCATCCCTGCAACGGCCCGTGCTGCCACGCGATCATTCGTCTGCATCGCTTGCACCCACGTTACATGGACTGTTTCCGGCGTTGCTGCGCTCCCGCCTGCCGTACAGCTCATCGTGATACAGACCAACACAGCGAGGCACATGGTCTTGATTGCTAGCGAGCGCATAGGGGTGTCCTTGCTAGGAGCCACTGAGGGCTTCGAGTTCCAGGCGGGTTGGTTCCGCCACCACCGTAACGACGTTCTTGTCCAGCACGGCCACGTAGTAGCCCTGCTGCGCGTCGATGATGAACCGAACATGCTCCGGGGTGAGCACCGAGAGGGACTGGGCGAGTTCGTGCGCCGGATCGTCGTCGAGATGGAAGATGATCTTCAGCCGGGCGTTATCGATGATCTCGCGCCCTGCCGCTGAGTTGTAGAACGTACCAGGCGACTGATCGACTACGATCAAGCCCAAACCGAACTTGCGCGCGGTTTTGGCAAGCGTCACGGCCAGCTGCTCGGTCGTCCGCACGCGCGCGGCAATCCCGTACTCGTCGATGATCAACAGCGTGCGGCGCGTGCGGTCGCGGAGCGGATCGCGCACGAAGCGATACACCGCACCAATGACCTGGCTGTAGTAGAACGGCAGTAACTCCTCAGCGCCGCGTTGGATATCCGACAGATCGAAGCAGACCACATCGTCGGCAATGCTCCAATCGACGGTGGTAATGCCGTTGAAGCTCACCCCGCGCGCGTCGCATTCGCCGTGCTTGTGGATGAGCCATACACCATCACGCGCATATCGCGCGCCAGCTCGGTGGCCTCGTGCTCGCCAAGGGATTCGAGCGCCTGCACCAGATCACCCACAATCGGCATCTCGCTAATGATCGCATCCGGGGCGACGGTTGCGTAGAGCGCCATCAGCGCCCGATCGAGCACGCCAGCTTCGCGATGGCTAAAGACGCGCGGCTCCAGCACCCGTTTGCCGTCCGGGGTAACGGCAGGGCTGCCCATGAGCATGGCCAGCTGCGTGGTAACGTGCTGCACCTGGTTGAGCAGCCAGTGATCACCATCCTCTGGCCCGTAGACGAGATCGAGCAGATTGATGGTCTGGCCCAGGCCAAGCTTGTAACAGCGCCCGCCATGACCGAGCGCGCGCTCCAGGCGCAGACCGTTTTCGAAGGCGTCGATCCAGATGACCTGATAGCCATCGAGGGCCGCTGCGCGGATCGTGATTTCATTCAACAGAAAGGTTTTGCCGCTCCCGCTCTGCCCGATCACTACCGCATGCGGCGATTTGCGGCCCTCGAACGGGTCGTAATAGATAGGTGCCAAGCGGGTCGCGTCACGGCCCCAGAACAGGCCATCGACGCTCGATGCGCGGTGGTAGCCCACCACGCCGAACAAGCACCCCACCCCCTTCGAGAGCATGTCGACTCGCCGCCAGGCCGCATCGATCTGCGTTGCTGGCGTGGTCGAGAAGAGGCGCAGGAGTTCGGACTGCGAGCCAGGTACGGCTTCCATGCGCAGTTGCACCCCCAGGCGATCGCGCGCCGTCGCGCGATGGATGTCCAACGCCTCGGCACTCGGTGCCGTCACCAAGACGGCAACCTGTACCTGGTGCAGCAACTGCGTACGCAATTCGGCCATCACTCGCTCGGCATCGATGATGCGTTGCTCAGTGACGGGATCGACCGCCGCGTTGCCGCGCAGCGCGGCGCGGGCCGCGTTGATCTGCCCTTCCGCCAGCCGATTCGCCTCGTTCGTGGTCAGCGTGCGGATGTCGATGGCGATCGCGACATCGAAGGGCAGTGCCATCAGCGGATGGAGCACGGTTGCGTCGATCGTGACGGGCATCTCATACGTGCGCAGCACCGAGAGGTACGGATCGCCGGGTCGGGTCGGCAAGAAGCGCGCGCGTTCCTCGTCGATCTGACACGGCTGACGCAATACTTGCCGGGAGACGATCACGCTGGCGCACGCTCCGGCCGGTGGCATACTCCAGGCTGGCGATGAGTTCGGCGGCCTGCACCTCGGGCGGCTCCCAGGTGACGATGATATACGTGGCCGCGCGCACATGTTTGCGCGCAAGCGTGTCGTAGAAGCGCTCCATCTCCTCGACGTAGGGCGCGCGCCAGAGTGCTGTGTCGAGCAGATCCGTCAGATAGTGCCACTCGGCGGGGTCGGCCTGTGCTGGATGATCCAGCAACGCCAGCAGCGGCTCACCGCCAAGCTCGACGAGCAGCTGTCGCTGGCGTGCGTCGATGGTTTCCAGGGTTGCCGCAAGGTCGGCACCGTCGCCCGTCTCCTCGGTCATGCGGCGCAGTGCTGGCCGTAGCGAGCGCGCCATCCGCTTGACTGCAGCCAGTTCCTGCCCGATCTGCCGAGTGCGCCGGAGCGGGGTGCTCATGTCGAACGGATGCGAATAGGCCAGCAGGCGTATGGGAAACGGGTGGGCCATGACCCACTGTCCGAGGCGTTCTTCGAGCGGATCGAGATGGCGGATCTGCTCGATGGGGAAGCTTTCGAGTTCAAGCATGAGCATGCGGCACCTCACGCGGCTCGCGTGGCTCTTGCACGGTCGGCGT
>JAAUTF010000666.1 GCA_012031775.1 Candidatus Altimarinota bacterium
CGGTGAGCAAGGTCAATGTCGTGGATGGCGATCCAGCCCAATGGAGTATCGTGCTCTGGGGTCGCAACCAGCCGCAGTGGCTAGCGCCGCATCTCGATGCGTTGCTTCAGACGATGCGCGCGCCGCTTTGAGGGTGGTGCCAGCATGCCAATGCAACTGACCGTTGGCGCACCGGACGTGGCGACCGTCACTACCGCGATCGCCGAGCCGATTCACACGGAGCAACTGGCAGGCGCGGCGGCCCAGGCTATCTCCTCGGCGGAGCCCGCCGCGCCGGTCGCCCCCACGCTAGAAACGTCAGTCCAAGGTATATTTGTTGCAAGCTCACAGCGCGTCTTGCACCTTGCGCTTGATCAACTTCCGCCTGACTCCTTCAACCGCATGCTTCCCCTGCCGGGCGCTGAGCAGTTCAGGCGATTGACGGCGGCAGCGGTGCTGCCCGCCGAGGGCACGGTGCTGGCAGTGAGCGATGCCGGCAAGGTCTATAAATTCCCCGCCGAGAGCCACGTCGGCGAGCCGGTATGCTGTCGGTTCGCCGACGTGGCCTACGTTGAGCAACGCGAGCGCATCATTTTGTTCACCGCCGCACCGCCGCACCACGGCGATGTCCAAGCCGTGGTGCTGACCAGCAATGGCCTTGTCAAGCGCCTCGCGCTGGGCGATCTTATTCCAGCTACAGCGCGTGGGCGTACGATCACGGCTGCTGGCGAAACGATCACAGCCATAGGTTATGCACACTCCGACGATGAGGTAATCATCGTCACGTACAACGGTTATGCCATTCGCTTTCGCGCCGCCGAGATCCCTACTCAGGGTGCCAACGCGGCGGGGGTCTGTGGTGTGCAACTCCATACCGGGGACGCGGCGATCGCGCTGATGGTAGTACAGCAGCAGACACATACCGCCGATTTGCTCGTTGTCACCGAGCAGGGCAAGGCCAAGCGCACCGCGCTTGCGCAGTATGTTACGCAGGCTCGTGGCGGGTTCGGTTTATATACATCTTCAGTCGGCGGCTTAATCGGTGCGTTTGTGGCCGAGGCCGCTGATGAGGTGCTGCTGCTTACGGTGCAGGGTAGCGTCGCGCGTATCGCGGTGGCGGCGGTGCCGCAACAGGGCCGCAGCACCGCCGGGAGCGCTTTGCTGGCACGTAGAACCGATGAAACGCTCTTCGGCGCGCTTGTGATAGAGTACACAAATGAGTTATAAAAGTAGATTGTGTTGTGGTGCGCGGCTACGCCGCGCACCACAACACGACTCTTTTTACAAGCCATTTAGGCTTACTTTATAATAAGCAGTGATGAGCAACAAGCAAGGAATTGCCCGCAAGAAGGTGAAAATATAGATGCAACTCATTGATAAAGTGCATGATCTGAGCGAGCAAATTGTGCGCGAATTCGCTCCGGAGCGAATCATTTTGTTCGGCTCCTATGCGTATGGTGAACCAGATTCTGAATCGGATGTCGACGTGCTTGTGGTGATGAATCACGAACAGAACAATGTCTATCAAGCGATCGAAATATTGAACCGCCTCAACCCAACCTTCCCGATCGATCTCCTGGTGCGCACACCGCGCGAGATCGAGGAGCGACTCGCCTTGAACGACATGTTTCTGCGCGATATTGTAACCAGAGGGCGCTTGCTCTATGCAGCAACTAACCGCTGAATGGGTCGACAAGGCAGAGGGTGATTTTGCAACTTGTGGTCGAGAGATACGCGCTCGCACACAGCCAAACTATGATGCGGCCTGTTTTCATGCACAACAGTGTGCAGAAAAGTATCTGAAGGCTCGTCTACAAGAAGCGAACATTGCAATCCCACGGACTCATGACCTCGTGGCCCTCCTACAGATCTTGCTGCCGACCGAACCAGCGTGGGTTGCTCTCACGACTGATCTGCGGGCCTTGACCGTGTTTGGCGTGACGTTTCGCTACCCAGGGATGGCAGCAAATCGCACCATGGCGCGAGATGCTTATGCTCGATGCAGTAATGTGCGGGCGATCGTGCGGGCTGCGCTTGGGCTTTAGGGAGATCATCTCAGCCTGATGCGTAACGCGTAAATAGACGTAATCCATATGTCGCGCCGTGCGTCCTCACCCGCGCTGCAACGCGCCACGTGCCCAATATGCGCCACATTGCGCGTTGCAGCAAGGCGCAAGCTGTGGTACGCTTCTGCAAACAGCTGCGTAGC
Organism: Candidatus Altimarinota bacterium; assembly: GCA_012031775.1. Taxonomy (GTDB): domain Bacteria; phylum Chloroflexota; class Chloroflexia; order Chloroflexales; family Chloroflexaceae; genus JAAUTF01. The sequence continues at coordinate 2,189 of JAAUTF010000666.1, forward strand.
GTAGGAGGGAAGATGATAGAGAATTTCTACCGCCGTTGGCAGGACAAACGACGCATGAAACGTTTCTATACGGAAATGATACGCGCAATGCTTCAGCAAGTCGGCACGAGTCGTTATGTCTGGCCGCTAGGCACACCGCCCGACACGATCATCGATTGGTATGAGCAGCGCTTGCTCACCGGGCGTAATATCTCAACTATCACCTCTGGCGAGATCTTAGTGATGGGCGGTGGTAGCTTGCTACATCATCAACACATAGAGTCCCAGGACTTCAACGACATAGTGCGCCCGCAGCTGCGCACCGTGCTTACCCCGTTTGCTGCTCAGTACGAGCTTACCACCACCCTAGTGAATTATGGTGCTGTGATGTATTCTGTAGTGGAGGACATGGCTAATAAGGCGCGTGCGGGGCGCATCCGCCAATAACAGAACTACGAGCGCAATTCGTGGCGCTTTGCCGCGCTCGCCAGACCAGAACAGGGCGCTTGTCGCGCGGATCGCGCATAATGCAGCCTTAAAGTTGGCCGTGCCTGGCACGCGCTGAACACGTTGTCGCGCCCGCAGGTTTCGGCGGGATCGTGCGGCAGCCTCCGTTGAGTAGACAGGTTTCTCTACACTGCGAGGCACGCGCAATGGGCGATAGGCAATTGGCACACCGCTCGGCCACGTTCTACACGCATTTAAAGCAGGCGCTCGACCTGATCAATCAGCCGACACAGCTCGGCGAACGATCGCTGCTAGCATCGCCGTATCTGCTGGGTGCGGCGCTCAACGGCGTTGAGCCAGGCGCGTATGGGCGCGGGCAGACGCTTGCGGCCTTGATCCTCCGCGCCGCCGAGTCGCTGTGGGACGGGCCGCTGCCGCCGGACGGTCAGGCCATTCTTGCGGCAGCGCTAGGCGATCTGTCGGCGGGCGGGCGCTACGACTATCTGATTTTAGAGTTGAATTACTTCAAGCAGCGTGTCCGGCCCGCTCCACGCAACCAGGTTGAGATCTACACCGACATCCTGCATATCTCGCGCCCGACCCACGATCGCCATTTGCGAACAGCGATCGAGCGCCTAGCCAGCGCGCTGCTTCGTCAGCTCCAGCCAGCGATTCATCTGGAGCAACCGGTGCCGCCGACCCGCCTGATCGGGCGCGAGCAACTTGTGAACAGCCTGCATGCCGCTATGCTGGCGCGGCAGAGCGTGACACTCTGTGGGCGTGGCGGTGTTGGCAAGAGCGCCGTGGGCGCAGCATTAGCGGCGCGCTGGCCGGTTGCGCTGCGTTTCTGGTTCACCTTTCGCTCGGCGTTAAACGATCAACTGGAGAGTCTGCTGTTCGCGTTGGGCCATTTTTTGCACGGTCTAGGAGCCTCCGCGCTGTGGCAGCAGCTGATCGTGGCCCAATGGCCGCCCGCTCGATGGCGCGCTCG
>JAAUTF010000667.1 GCA_012031775.1 Candidatus Altimarinota bacterium
ATCATCGAGTGCTGCGCGCAGGCCAGGCAGCGTTAGGGAGGGGTAGTAAGTTAGTAGTGCGAGCGCACGGCTATGCCGTGCGCTCGCACTACTAACTTTTTCACAAGCTGTTTAGGATAACTTTATTACGCCTAATAATGAGTTGGGCTGCTGCAAGTTGTTCAGCCGTGACGGCTTTCTACACCTCTCTTGGCAGCGACAAGCAAAAAGTGATATACTCTCGACAAGCGGCAACCACACTACTTGTCGATAAAAGCCAATGAAGAGATGTCCATGAGCGACGTAACCATCACTATTACGGTCGATAAAGAAGTAGCGGAGAAATATTATGTTGCTTCAGCAGAGGAGCGACAAAAAATACAATTGCTTTTTCGTCTCTTTCTTCAAGAAATAACCATCTCTGACGAACTAACGATCCAAAATATTATGGATAGTATTGGCACTGAGGCGCAACAACGTGGATTAACGCCAGACATTTTAGATGCGTTATTGCACGAGGATGATGATGCGTAAGCGTTTGTCCTCGATACAAATACGTTTGTAAGTGCGGTCTTACTTCCTCACCGATGCGATGAAAGCCGCCGTGCTACTCCGTGCCCGCTTCGCCGTTGTCCAGGTCAATCGTGAGTTGACCTGGACAGGAGTATCATTGTGGTTTACCGCTATCGACCGCATTGTACTGGGCGCACGATCGGAAAATCAAACGTGCCTTAGCATTGCCGAGTCGTTTGCGGGGCTGCTTGCGGTACCACTAATAAGCCGCAGGCGGTTGCAGGCCCAGCACGAACAGTGGTTGCAGGCGTTTAAGCGAGCAGCAGAGCGTGCCACTGATGTGCCACGCTCTAGGGGAGAGCATCAACTCAATTCGTCATTGATGCTCGTTGTTTCGTAGCACCGTGTGATGTAGAAGGGTTGCGGTCTTGAGTATTATAACAACTGTATGCATGGTATTAGTCGTAGCGCTCAGCTCCCTTACCCATCCAAAAACGGATTCATCTCCTGCTCGATACCTCGGCGCAGCTCCATAAGCCGCAGGGCGTAGTGCTCCAACCTACGATCTTCTTCGCTAAGTGGTTGCCACTTCGGCACGGCGATCGGGGTGCCGTGCTCGTCGATGGCGACAAAAACGATGATGCAGTGCGTTGTCTTCGACGCGGCACCGCTGCGGGGATCGCGCGCGAAGAGATCGACGGCGAGGTGCATACTGGTGGTGCCGGTGTAAATCAAGCGGCGCGCGCCTCGATCAGCGAGCCGATCGGCACCGGTCGATGGAAGCGGATGCCACCAACATAGACCGTCACGCAATAGTTGCCGCTCCAGCCGACGGCACACGCATAGCCGGCCTGGTCGATCCAGCGCATCACCACGCCGCCGTGGACATTGCCGCCAAAGTTGATGTGACCCGGCTCGGCCAAGAATCGCAGTGTCACCTCGCGCTGCCGTTCGTTCATTGGTACCTCGCTTTAGGGCAGGAGTCAGGAGTGCCACTTTTGGGCAGATTGCACGGTTTCCACCTGCCTACCTCCTCATTATACGGCACAGTTACTGGCGAATCGACCCCTTGACAACTTTCATATATCGTCATAATATATCGATGTGATGTATTATGACGATATATGGAGGGTAATGATGTCTATTGAGCATGCGATTCTTGGGGTTATTGGGCTATATCCGTGTTCTGGATATGACATAAAGCGGGAATTCGAGGACGGTGGCGCAGGGCTAGTCTGGGCCATCGGCTTTGGGAGTATTTATCCAAAACTTGAACAATTAGCACACGATGGTCTGGTCGAAGTGGTTCACGCACAGACAAGTGGAAGACAGAAAAAGCAGTATGAGTTGACAGCTGACGGATGGAATGAGCTGGGGGAATGGCTTGCGACGGCACCTGCCTACCCACTTCCCATGCGTGATGAACTGCTCCTCCGCATGCTCTTTTGGGGCGCAGCAAGGCCTGATGACCGTGACATGTTGGTTGCGCATCTTCAAGATCGACAACGGCGTTCACGCACCCTCTTAGCCTATCTTGAACAATGGCCGCACAATGGCGAGTCACTTGTGAGCGAGTATGGAATGCTCGTCATTACATATCTTCGGGCACGGCTTGAAGCAGAGTTGCAGTGGATTGAAGCGACAACAACACAGCTCGAAGGGTCACCGCAACCACCGGCTCAAGATCCGCGAGGACTAGTTCCCCAGCAACAGGAGCGTCGACGCGTGGCCCTCGATCGGGGCGATGAAAGCGGAGAGCGCTGGGGGAGCTACCTAATGCGTAAATTTTCTTTTATCGCCTTGACGATCGCTAACGCCATCGCAGTTCTTGGTAATAGCATAGTTACTATTGCATTCCCATGGTTGGTGCTTGAGCTGACCGGCAGCGCGATCAAGACTGGGGTTATAAGTGCGGCTATCGCGCTGGGGCTTGGCGTTGGCGCATTTTTTGGTGGAACCATTGTTGATCGTCTCGGGCTGAAACGCGCCAGTGTTGTCGCGGACAGTCTGGGCGGGCTTGCGATAGCACTTATTCCCCTGAGCTCTTTTTCTGGTACCTTGACATTCGAGCAACTTGTCGTATTTGCTTTCGTCCGTGCGCTCTTCCAGTCCCCTGCTGTAGCGGCGCGACAATCGTTAATTCCGGACTTTGCGCAACAAGCAGGCATATCTCTTGAACAAGCTAATGCGACCTATCAGACCTTGCAACGCATTGAGGGGTTCTTGGGCCCAATCCTCGCCGGTTTACTTATCAGTATCGTTGGTCCGACAATTGCGCTGTGGGGAAACGTGGTAACATGCATCTTCGCATCCTGCATTGTTGCGAGTGTTCACTACGAACGGCACAATGCGAGTTCAGAGCCTAGCTTCTCTCAACAGCTGTTTGCAGGTTTACAATTTGTGTGGCGGGATAAACTTATTTTTGTGATAGTTTTTGTTATTGCCTGTACGAACATGCTTGATGCACCGCTGCTTACCGTGATACTGCCGATTTATATTAGAACGTATATCGGTGGTTCTGTCGACTTAGGCATTATAATGGCCGGGTTTGGCGGCGGCGCTATCATTGGGGCTGTACTTTATGGGGCTATAGGATGGCGTTTACCACGTCGCTATATATTTATTGGTGGTTTCTTGTTGGTCGGCGTACCAATTTGGCTTCTACTTCTCAATTCATCTTTTATGGTAACCGCGTTTGCCCTAATGTGCAGTGGATTTGGAGCTGGGCCAGTTAATCCACTTGTGATGACACTGATACAGGAACGAGTTCCTCCACAATTGCGAGGTCGCGTATTTGGTGTCTTAACCGCAATAGCTTTTAATCGCGGTTCCAATTGGAATGATTATTTCAGGGGTGTTGATCGAATATATTACAGTGCTCGGGGCAATAGCCTGTATTGCAGCATGCTACTGTAGTATTGCTCTAAGCTTATTCTTCGTGCCAACACTTAAACTATGGATGAACGTGAAGCCCTTGGGATTCCTGGAAGAGGGTATGAAACAGTTGATAAACCTGTTACGAGTGCATAAAACGGCACTGTTCGTAGGTAGTGTTGGGGGCTGGCTTTGGGCAGCCTCGCCAAACGCCGCCCGCCGCGTGAACGCCGCCGTA
>JAAUTF010000036.1 GCA_012031775.1 Candidatus Altimarinota bacterium
GACCGCCGACCGCCACAGCGCTCACCGACTGGCCAACTGCGATCGTCACACCCTCGCCGCGCCCAGCGGGCACAGCGCACGGGTGGGTTTGCAGGTTGGGCACCTTAATGCGGCGGACTTGCCGGAGGAACTGGCGCGGTTCCGTACCTCAACCGGTGCGCAGTGGGGTGCTGTAACGGAGGCAGATCTGAACCTGGAGGTTGCTCAACGGGTCAAGGTACTGCTGGAGGCAGAAGGAGTTATTGTCGATCTGTTACCGGCAACGATCCCACCGGGATACGATGCTGACGCTTTTCTTTCGATCCACGCCGATGGCAACGTGGGGACAGCGGCGCGTGGTTGGAAGCTAGCGACGCCTTGGCGAGCTTCAAAAGCATCGTTACAGCTCATGGCGGCAGTGGCGGCAACCTATGGGTCAGCGACGGGCATGCCTGAGGATGTAGGCGGGGTAACAGTGAATATGCGTGGCTATTATGCGTTCAATTTTCGCGCCATGTTCACAGTGTCGCACGGACTACACCAGCTATCATTGTTGAGATGGGGTTTATGACAAATGCCGCCGACCGGGCGATTATGTTTGATCAGCCTGAGAAGCCAGCACGAGGCATCGCTGAAGGGGTGTTAAATTATCTGCGCCAGCGCGACCCGAACGACGGTGCAGCTTTACTCCCGCCAGATTTCCCTACCATGCGGGCTGGGCCGGGCGGTGCAATTTTGCGTAGCGCCCCGCGTGATGATGCGCGTGTAGTGGCCGAAGTGAGCGGTGAGGGGCGCGTCTTTGTCTTTTTGCGCGAAGAAAATTGGTATCAGGTGATGGTACGTATCGGCGAAGATCGATTTCTCGGCTGGATCCGTGTTGATCAAGTCGAAGTGGCACCATCACCGACCCCGACAGCGGGGGCGTAAAGCTTTGCAGACACAGATAAGGCGTGTAGGGTCGTAGTATGTTGCGACCTTACACGCCTTGTCTGTGTCGGTTTCTGCGATCAACGACGTATGATTGGCAGATTGATCAGATCAAGAGCATTGGGTGTGATGCGCGCTGGGGTAAGTGGGTCGCCGAGTAGCGCGAACGTGCGCAACGTTTCCTGGCAGCAGCCACTGGCAGTGTACAATTCGAAGTAGCCAGCGCTAATGAGATCGCCGATAGGAGAACGCAACGGCTCTTGCCAGAGCGCACGTGTAAAGCCGCGTTGCAACGACATGTGGCCGTAGGAGATGCCAAACCCGGTCGAGCTCCAGGTTGCGATGGCACCACCGTGGGGATTCAGCACCAGACGCTCGTCGATCGTGGTGCCGGCGAACGCTGGCTGCTGGAACATGCCAGTCAAACAGGTTAAACTCAGCACGATCGGCAGTGCGCCACCATTGCGCATGGCATCTGGATCGTAGAGAAAGAGCATATTCTGGCGATCGGTGGGCAGGTTGGGGTCGAGCGGCGGCCCGGTGACAGCCCATTGATACTGCAGGCCGTGGCCGGCGTAGACGAGCAGGCCTGCACCGCGATCAAAAGCCGCGATTGAACGCAAGCGAGCCTGCCAGGCATCGGCGGTGCGCCAGGGCATTGCGGGTGGCGCATCTGGGTCGAAGTAGACGCGTTCGGCGCTCATGCCAGGTGGCAGTTCGCTCGCGGCTTCATCGAGTTCGGCAGCGAAATCACCTGCGTTGTCGGCGTTGTCAGCGATATAGGCCACGCGCGAACGCCAGCTTCCATGAGGTGTGGCTGTCTCGTACCGTAGTATCTTTGCTATGAGATCTGTTAATTCTTCAGCGCTCTTCACCGGCAGACGACCAATGGCGAGATCGGGCAGCAGATCGCTCAGTGGATCATCGCCGTCCAGCTGACCGTAGCAGCTTTCACATGCCGTCTCGCCAATCCATGGGTCAACAGATAGCAAATAAGGAGGGATCCAGTTGATATTATTGCGCCCGGTAAAATTTAATGGATCGGAGGTGCCATCACCAACTAGTGTGACATAACGCGGCGCTATCTCCCAATTGGCGGCGGCATACTGCAGAAAACGGCGGATGGCTACCGGATCGATCTGACCGTGGCTCCAGCTGTCGTAGATAGCCTGTGGGTCGACAAACGCAAGGCTGTAGCCAGCGGCGCGGCGGTGGGCGAGCAGCGGTTCGAGCACGGTGTGAAAATCGGCGGGTGCGATATAGACCACCTCGGCGTCGAGCGCGGCACTGAGATCGACCGGCGTGTAGTGCTGGAGGGTCGGTTCGTATAATTCGTTTGTATTGGCAAGCAAGTACCGTCGCGGATCTGGCCCATCTACGAAGCTTCCACTCCAGCCAACAAGGCGTTGCGGCTGGAAGGCAGCGGTGATATCGTAGAGAGCCATATTAGCGGGCAGGTTTGCTAATTGGTAGCGCCAGACCCCACTAGCGCCATAAAACTCGGCAGAACCAGCGGTGAAATCGAGCTGCACCGGCGCATGCCATGCAACGCTATCGACATGAATAGTGTCGCTGCGCGACGATGGCTGCAAAGCAAAGGATATATCAGAAGATGGCTGGGTAAAACTCAGCGCGCGCTGCCAGAGGCCGCGACCGCTCCACTGAGTTGAGAGGGTTTCAGCACCGAGTGTTACAAGGGCGCTATGGGCAGTGTTCAGCAAGCTACTACCGGTCACGGTGATTGCCATTGTTCCGGAGGCCAGCGGCAGCGACGGACTCAGAGAGATGGGTAGTGTTGCTGCAACGCCGCTCTCGCCCGGTTCAACCGGCAATGTGCGTAGCTCGACGGCATACCAAGGGTCGTTGTCAGGGCCGGTCAGCCGCGATTCGTAGATGTGATTATTGTGCCAGACGCCATCGGCAAAAGCGGTTGTACGCAGCTCAGCACCTGTAGCCTGCACCAGGCGATCGCTCACACGCAGGCCCGGCGCGTCGGCGAGGCGGAGCCAGTAGGTATCAGTATGGTTCCAGCGGTTGCCGGGAGGCGGCGCATAAAAGCGGAGGCCATCGTCCCCGATGATCTCAAGCGCGTGCTCAACGCCGTTGCGCATAAGTTGCAATCGAGAGCGGTCGATAGCTGTCAGATCGATGCCAACGGCACGGAGCGCATCCGCGCCAAGCTGCTGCATACCAGCATTAGTGACCGATATTTTGACAGCCGACTGGGTGGCAACAGGATCAGGAGCGACTGCCGAATTCAGGAATGCGCCGCTTTGTGCAATATTTGCGGCTACGCTAGTCTGAAGGCTATCCGGCAGTGTGGCGGAGAAATCGGTGACGACATGCACGATGCCATCGCGCACCAACAGCGGTGTGAAGGCATAGACAACGATCCGCTGCCCGCGCTGACGCCCCTCGCGCAGTACAAAAATCGGGTTTGTGGGGGCTGTCTCTAGCGTTGTCGGCGCGCTGATGACGTCACCGTTCGGCAAAGTGCGGCTCACGCGTTCATGTTCAGGCAAAACAAGGATCGACGGTGCAGTGCTTAACTGATTAATCGCTGGTGCGCTGGAGACACCATCGGGGAGGTGCAGCGTAACCAGGCGGGCTGGTAGCGCATACGCTCCCGCTGCCAGGGTTGTCCACCCCGCTTCGCCTTCAGCAGGCCAGGGTGAACTGCCCGACCAAGTGAGCAGCGTGCCAGCAGCTGTTGCACGAAGGTGAAAAGAGCCAGGGCGCGCTGCCTGAAGCGACGTTGTACCGGAAAGCGTGATAATCAAACTGAGGAGAGCAACGATCAACAGACGACGAAGGTTGGAATGCATGGGAAAAGAATGTTATGGTCAGGTTTTACGACTTTACCGTAAAACCTGACCATAGTGAAATACTGTTGTAAAACTTCCTATATTATACGCGCTTGTGCGGGGTACGCAGGAAGAGGCTGACGGCGATGAGCGCAACCCCGATCAGGAGCAGGCCGAGCGGCGAGCCAGGGCTAGGCGGTGCGCCTGTCTCGGGCAACACTGGCGGGCGCGGCACTGCGGTCGGCTGCGGTGTAGCAGGTGCTGCAGTTGCAGGCGCTGAGGGCCGAGGGACATCGACCGTGACCGAGCTTGTATTGTTATCGGGATTGCCGTCTGGCGTAATCGACATAACAATAGCAACATTTGTATTCTGGCCTGCAGCAGGGGCCTCGCGCACGCGGGCCACGATGGTGATCGTCACCACTTCGCCGGGCTCAAGCGAGCCGATGTTAACACGAACAGCATTGCCGGTAACCGTCAGATCACCTTTTTGATGTGGTAACATCGACGATATCTAAAAATGATGGTACGTTATCATCGACCACAACACCTTCGGCGGTGGAGCCACCGAGATTCGAAACCGTTAGGGTGAATTGCACCACTTCGCCGATGTCGGCAACCGGTTTATCGACAGTCTTGACGATGGCGGGGTCGGGCACTGGCAGACGCGTAGCCGAAGGCGTAGCTGTGTTAGTCGGCGCAGGGTCGGGATCTGTCGTTATGCCATCGTCTGTCGGCGACGCCGTTGGTGATACCGAGGGAGTATTGGTGATCGTCGGATCACCTGGTTGTGTCGGCGAGGCACTGGCCGTGGGCGTTTCGGTGGGGCCACCAGAGGTGCTGGTTGGCGTGTTAGTAGGCCCAATCGGCGTATTGGTCGGTGTGTTAGTAGGCCCAATCGGCGTATTGGTCGGCGTATTGGTCGGTGTCAGCGTCGGGGGTTCCGCCGTATTAGTGTCGGTAACTGCCATCGGCGGTGCAGCGAGGGTGGGCGTAGACAGAGCGGGCACCATCGCGAACCCGATCAGCATCATGCCTGCGGCGAACAGTAAGAGCCTGGTCATAGCCGATCTCATAGCCTCATTCCTCACTATCGAAAAAGCGGCGAACACCCAACAGCGAAACTGGTACTACAGTATGGCACAGGTGTATTACGATGCGTATACATACGCACAGTGGAATAGCAATCCTAAATAGGCGATGGAGAAGTTGGTGGTGTGAGCACGCGGCGTCGGGTGCTCGCACCATCCCCTTACTACAACCTATGTAGGCTTACTATATAACAATTCTAAACAGGTGGTATTCGGCGCTGTGTCGTGTGCGGCATAGCTGCGTACGACGACACAAGCTTTTTCACAAACTGTTTAGGGTTACTATAGTACAAGAACTATAGCATATTCCACAAGTAGCAAAATGGGGAGGATTCGATTGCCATTCGTTGAAACACGCCACGGTGCGCTGCATTTTTTACAGATTGGTACGGGGCGACCGCTAATACTTATCCACGGTAACACGTATAGTGCAGTAACCCAGGAGCGGCTGGCGCAGCGTTTCGCCGATGAACATCGTGTATATTCGTTCGATCTGTTAGGGCATGGCCAGTCGGCACGTCCGGAAGGCCTGTTTTCAACTGCATATTTTGCCATGCAGGGTGCCGCATTAGCAGATGCGATCGGCGCTTTGTTCGAAAGGCCGGTACCGCTTTTCGGCATGAGTGCAGGCGGAGTGAGCGCGCTAAACGCCGTATGTGAGCGCCCCGACCGAGTGGCGGCGTTGATTCTTGATGGTGTCTTTCGCCAAGTTGTTGCGGAGACGGTGGCGGCACACCACCAGAGCACAACCACGATATCCCCGAGCTGGGATCGGTATCAGCGAAAGACGCACGGCGACGAGTGGTGGCCAGTGCTAAACCGTGCGGTTGAGCGCACGATCGAGGAGCTGCAAGCTGCTGAGACGGTGGTGACACCTTGCCTGGAGCACATCGCGGTGCCGACGATCATTTTTCAAGGCGGAAAAGACGACTTTGTGCCGGACGCCCAGGCGCGTGCAGTGCTGCTCGGCATCCGTGGGCGAAAATGGTCTACGAGCCAGAGGCGGGCCATCTACTGGCCTGGCGCAACCCGACGCCTTTCGCGCGCGTGTGCGGCGTTTTTTCAAGAGAATGGCCTGACGTAGTGGTTGAGCATACTCGACCGCTACGCCAGGCCACAGCTTACGATCCGGCGATCTGCATGGCCACATCGGCGATGTGCTCGGCGGTGAGTCCGTAGTGCTGATAGATCTCTTTGTAAGGAGCGGATGCGCCGAACTTATCGACGCCGATCACAACCCCCTGGCTACCGACGTAGCGCTCCCACCCGAAGGGACGGGCGGCCTCGATAGCAACACGCGCGGTGATTTGCGGCGGCAGTACTTGATCGCGGTAGAGCTGATCTTGTTGATTGAAGATCTCCCAGCAGGGCATGCTTACAACGCGGGCGGCGATGTTGCGCTGCTCCAGGATGACGGCGGCCTCGAGGGCAAGCGATACCTCGGTGCCAGTCGCGATCAAGACGACATCGGGCTGAGCGGGTGCATAGAGCACATAGCCGCCGCGTAGTGCGCCCTCGACAGACTCAAGCGGGTAGGCTCCCTGTCCACTACGATCGAGGATCGGCACTGCCTGACGGCTGAAGATCAGGGCCGTCGGGCCGTCGCGATATTCGAGAGCCATACGCCAGGCCTGGGCAGCTTCGGCAGCGTCGGCGGGGCGGATGAGATGTAGCTGGGGAATGGCACGCAGCCCGGCGAGATGCTCAACCGGCTGATGCGTCGGACCATCTTCGCCGAGGCCAATGCTGTCGTGGGTGAAGACAAAAATCACCTGGATGCCCATGAGTGCGGCAAGACGAATAGTGTGACGCATGTAATCGCTGAAAACGAGAAAAGTGCCGGTGTAGGGAATAATGCCGCCGTGCAGCGCCATGCCGTTCGACATCGCGCCCATGGCGTGCTCGCGCACACCGTAGAAGATATTGCGCCCATTGAAGTCGTCGGGCGTGAGCGGCTGCTCGTCCTTCAAATAGGTGTTGTCGGAAGTATGAAGATCGGCTGAGCCACCGAGCAGCGCGGGTATCGCTTTCGCCAGGGCGTTAAGCGTCTGGCCGGAGGCGGCGCGTGTGGCAATACCCTTAGCGTCGGGCGCAAAACTTGGCAGCACGCTACTCCAATCATCTGGCAGCGCTTTGGCGTGCATCGAATCCCAGCGCTGGCCATGTCCGGCAGCGCGGCGCGGTAGCGATCGAAGAGCGCCTGCCACTCGGCCTGTCGCTGTGGGCCGACCTCGGTGGCGATCTGCATGTGCTCGTAGACCTGGCCGGGCACGTAGAAGGCCGGTTCGAGAGGCCAACCGAGATTTTCCTTTGTTTGTTTCACAGCATCAACGCCGAGCGCCTCGCCATGAGCCTTATGTGTGCCTTGTTTGGGGCTGCCGTAGCCGATATGTGAATGACAGATGATCAGGCTAGGGCGAGCAGTATCGGCCTGGGCTTCGGCGAGCGCCTGCGCCACTGCCGCCATGTTGTGTGCGTCGGCTTCAAGCACCTGCCAATTGTAGGCCTGGAAGCGTTTGCCAACATCCTCTGAGAAAGCCAGGCTGGTGGGGCCGACGAGCGAGATATTGTTGCTATCGTAGAGAAAAATAAGTTTGCCAAGCTTGAGGTGGCCTGCCAGGCTGCACGCTTCGTGCGAGATGCCCTCCATCAGGTCGCCATCGCTGCACAGCACATAGGTATAATGATCGACGAGCGGGAAGCCGGGGCGATTGAACCGAGCCGCGAGATAGCGCTCGGCGAGCGCCATGCCAACCCCATTGCCGACACCCTGGCCAAGCGGGCCGGTCGTCGTCTCGACGCCAGCGGTGTAGTGGTACTCAGGGTGACCGGGGGTGTGGGCCCCCCACTGACGGAAGCGCTTAATTTCATCGAGCGGCAAATCGTAGCCAGTAAGATGCAGCAGCGCGTAAAGCAGCATCGAGCCGTGGCCGGCGGAGAGCACAAAACGATCGCGGTTGGGCCACGCCGGATCGTGCGGATTATGTTTGAGAAAGCGCGTCCAGAGGACATATGCCGTATCGGCCATACCAAGTGGTAGGCCGGGATGACCGCTGTTCGCCTGCTGCACGGCGTCGATCGCCAGCACACGGATGGCATTGGCACACAAACGGTCAAGCTCGGACATCGCACTTGCCGTTGGCTGGTTCGGGGACACTGTCATCGGGGTTCACTCCTGAGCTGTTTACTCGTGTTGACAGGCGATTCTATCAGGATTATACCATTGGCCGGCGTAAGGGAGGCGCGCAGAGCGTAGCACAGAGAACTGAGAGTGCAGAGCGCAAACGAACATTTGCGTCGCAGTTCTTCGGGCCTCTGTCTGTTTTGGGCCTTCATGCGCGCATTTGGCGCAAACACACAGACACCGCACCGGTGCGGCGACAATGCTCAACTTCTCGGCAGGATTTATGCCGAGTGTAGCCGATTATAGTGCAAACGGCGATGCTCTACTCGACGATACTGCAGCCATTACCCCTGTGGTTAAAACAGCTACACCTCGTTAGGGATGAGCGCCTGGACGGTGGCGAGCGTGTCGGCGTCGTGAATGGTTTTGTCTTCGCGCCAGCGCAGGATACGCGGAAAGCGCACGGCAATGCCGGATTTATGGCGCGATGAGCGCTGAATACCTTCAAAGGCGAGTTCGAAGACGAGCTGGCGGGTGACGGTGCGCACCGGGCCGAATTTCTCGGTGGTGTTGCGGCGCACAAAGGCATCAACGCGGCGGATCTCAGCGTCGGTAAGGCCAGAATATGCTTTTGCAAAAGGCACAAGCACGTCGCCATCCCAGATGCCGAAGGTGTAGTCGGTGTAGAGGCTGGCGCGTTTGCCGCTACCGCGCTGGGCATAGATCAGGACTGCGTCGACAGTATAGGGTGCAATTTTCCACTTCCACCAGTCGCCGCGCACGCGACCCACGCGATAGGGTGCGCCGAGGCGTTTGAGCATCAGGCCCTCGGCGCTCAATTCGCGTGAGCGCTCGCGCTCTGTTCTCAACACCTCCCAGCTCTCCGCCGTGACGATCGGTGAGAAATAGAGCGGGACAGCGCTTTTTTCACTCTCCGTACCGATAGGAGGGGCTACTTCGGATGGAGCACCCGCTTCACTAAGATCGGTCAAGTTCTCCAGCTCGGTCTTCGTGCTCTTCGTGTCTTCCGTGGCCAAAAGCGCACCCTGTGGGCCCTTCGTGGTTAAAGACGCGATCAGTTGGGCAAGTAGTGCGCGGCGCTCGTTTAACGGGCGGTCACGAATATCTTGGCCCGCGTGCTCCAACAAGTCGTAGGCGAAGAGCACTACCGGCACCTCGGCGAGCAGTTTTCTGCCGAGCGTTTTGCGCCCGATGCGGCGCTGAAGTTGGGCGAAAGGCAGTACAGCCCCCTCACGGTAGGGCAAAATCTCACCATCGATCGCTGTACCATCGGGTAACAGTTCGCCGCACGCGGCCAGTTCGGGGAAGCGCTCGGTGACCAGTTCCTCGCCGCGCGACCAGAGGAAGACCTGTTCGCCGCGCCGGATGAGCTGAGCACGAATGCCGTCCCACTTCCACTCGGCCTGCCAGTCGGCGATCGGGCCGAGTGCGGCAGGCTCGCTCTCCAGCGGGTAGGCCAGGCAGAATGGGTAGGGCCGACTCAGATCGTCATCATCGGTCTCGGCGGCGAGCAAGCGTGTGTAGAAAGCAGCATCGGGCTGCCAATCGCCCATCAGGCGATGTGCAATTACTGCATCGTCGACGCCACTCACCTGCGCGAGGGCGCGGGTAACAAGGCGCTGCGAGACGCCAACCCGAAAGCCGCCGGTGATCAGCTTATTCCAAAGAAAGCGCTCCTGGATATTTAAGGCAGCCCAGGACTCGTGCAGCAGCGCGCGCTGCTGTGTCTCGTCGAGGTCACGCAGTGGCAGCAGGCGCTCAGTGATCCAGCCACTGAGCGTTGCGGGTGTGCTGACTGTAGGCATGGGCTGGCTGCCAGTGCCGACGATCAGCGCGATCGTCTCGGCGAGGTCGCCGACGGCATCGTAGCACTCGCCGAAGAGCCAGAGCGGCATACCCCGCCTCCTCAGCGCCCACTCGGCGAGTTTTCGCGAGTTCACGACCTGGCGTGGGCGGCGGCCCATAAGAAAGTAGAGCGCCCATGCGGCGTCGTTGGGCGGCGCGACGGCGAAATAGCGCACCAGCGCAGCGATCTTATCGTTGGTGCGTGTCGTCTCATCGAGCGCGGTGAAAAGTTCAGCAAATGCGTGCATGGTCGGCAGAATTCAGAAGTCAGGATTCAGGAGTTAGAAGACCTGGGGGTCGCGGCGCTTACGCTTGGTCTGTATCGTAGGGACCGAGAAAGCGCTCGCCGTTGAAGTGAATCAGGTGATCTGGCGACTCGGCAACCCAGACCTCAGTTTCCCAGGAAATAAAGGGCAAATAGTCGCGCATCGCCTGGCGTGTGAGAAAAGCTGTCACAAAGATCAGGCCGGGACGAGCACTGTGGAATAACGTAGCGAGATCCTGGCGACGTTTCGGGTCGATCGGGCCGTGCGAGGTGACGGCTTCAGTCACTGCATTGATAAGAAAGAGCCAATTTTGGTAGCTGAATATAGAACAACATCAGGCATATTCGCATGCGATTTGAAATGTAAATTCAATTCATTCGCAAGTGCAATGTCAACATACGCTTCATTCTGGTCGGAGGGACTGATGTATACTACCGTGCTATTAGTGGCAAAATGCAGCGTGAATAAGTTTAGAATATCTTTGACAAGCACTCTCGAGTCCTGGAACTATTGAGCAGCTATAGATCTTCAGATAAAGTAGCTGGCAGGTGCCTCACTCTACCGCTTCCTGATGAGCTCGTTACCACGGTCGCAACACAGACCTTCCAAAATCACTATCTGAAAGACTATACCAGCAGCAAGCCTCAAAGAGTAGCTTTAATCATGGCTTGGTGCCGTCGAAACCGAATATGCTTTAAATATCATCTTCTAGCTCACCCTGATTTGACGAATCAAAAGTCCTTCTTGTATTGGCTTAATTGGAAAATTTAAACTTCCTTTGGAATTTTCACTAAAAAATTTACCTAACTCCCGTTCCAGCGCTTCGTGCCGTCGCTTTCTGTTACCAATATCAGAAGAGGCTCGAACGGATATTCCATAGTCTACAATCTCACTGCTGAAATCGGCTCTCGGCAATTCACTATCGGTACTAAGGAAAAGGGTTACTTGCTTTGCAAATGGATCTAATGCATCTCTGACTTGCTGCCGTACCCCTAAGCTCAAAGGGAAGTACGTTATTTGCGTTGCAAAGTATGTGAAGAGGGAATAAAAATCTGTCTTCTTCTTCCATCTAGTGTTTTTTATGTCCGGGTATATTTGCTCAATTTCTAAAAGTGTTTTTTGGAATATCGTTATTAATTCTTCTTTACTATCAAATTCCTCCTCATATTCTAGATAATATCGATCGATAGTTTCCTTTTTGTTCTGATGGCCATGCAGAATAGCAATTGCCAGTTCAGAGATGAATTCTACATCCATCATTCTTCTAATATTCACGGGAGTAAAAATTCCTGAACTACTCCAGTATGCATAGTTGGCAATTTCCTGCATTGTTTTTATGAAGGGACCCCAGTAGGTTGCTTGCCTTAATTCTTGAGCATTTAGTGCAACAACGTTTTTGTTAATGCGCTGGAAAATACCTCGAATCTCTTCGTCCGGAATATCAGGGAGCACACGTACAATAAATGTATAGCTAAAAATTGTTTTTTTATCATTGGCAGATAAATCCTCAAATCTCATGTTTGCCCACGTAGGGCTTTCTTCATCTAGAGCGAATCTTCCTTCAATAAACTCTAAACAAGCTCTTATTCGTTGCTGTCCGTCAACAATAACGTGCCGCTCGTTACCTTGATCGTCAATAAATTCCTGCATATATAACTCAGGAACTGGAAATCCGTTTAGAATGCTGTCAATTAAATATCGTTTCTGAGGTGTTGTCCAAACAGGATTTCTCTGAAATGGTGGTTTCATTTGAAGGTCATTATTGTCATTGGTTCGTTTAAACCAGGAAATAGTCCTGTTAGTTGTTTGTAGAAATTTAGACATGGCCACATCCCTTCTTATGAAAGAGCGTTATCGCGTAAACTCTTTAAATTATTAATATGATAGCTTCTCAGGCTCTCAAAATCCTTATAAATTCTTAGTTTTATTTGTCGTCCCATTGTTGGAATGACAGAAGACATCTCAGATAATGCTCGTTGCCACTTACTTCCAAAAGGGAAAAGAGGTAGGATATGCTCTGATGCAATTGTCCCCCAATATATATGTCTCTGTACATGATCTTCAATGCTCTGTTTTTCTCTCGGCGGCAGAGAGTGTCTACGAGAACCTAAGTTTCGTAGTGCTCTCCAAGCCTCATTGAAGTAATAATCGGATACAATAGCGACATCTATATCTGATGTGTTATCAAAAGGTTTGTAATTTTTATAAGGATTAAAGCTTATTCCAGTACAACTACTACCTACAATTAGAATCGAAGCGCAGTCGATGCCGAGTTTCTTTGCGAGTGCAAACTTCCAATCTATATATAATCCTCGATCCTCTTGGAAGAGGAAGGGAATTCGATCTAGAAGCCATATAGAAGCGATTTTTTCAAGGTCTTTTGACAGTAACTCTTGAAGAAATTGTCGCCTTAATTCACTTTGCATGATATATCAATAAAAGTTTATGCAAAGAACCAAAAGGTTGGACGAGCAAGTGGTGTAATGCTACTGAAAAACATCCCTTAAAGACCAGGCAATGAAATCCACTCCGTGAGCCCAGGAAACGATAAGGAAGAAGCTGAAGCAGTCCACCAATTGGTCTAACCTGACCATATAGCAATCCTAAATAGGTTGTGTTCAGGGCTGTGTCGTCGTGCGCGGCGTAGCCGCGCACGACGACACAAGCTTCTTCACAAACCGTTTAGGATTACTATATAACGTCATGCTGATCCTGTATTTAAGAAAGAACGACTTTTGTAAAAGTGTAGTCGAAAATAGCTAAGCTTGCAACATCATTCTAGATCGTTAATCTCCGTGACGTTTGCGCTTTCACGATTCGGGTTCTGGCTCAAGTTCAGCCTCGCTCTGTTCGCCCTCGAAACGGGTCTGGATGGCGAGCGCTTCGATGCTCTGCTCTTGCAACCACCGTACCACGACGGCGGTGTAGCCGTGGGTAACCCAGACGCGCTCGGCACCGGTGGCGGCGATGGTATCCAGCAGATCGGGCCAGTCGACGTGGTCGGATAGCACGAAGCCGCGATCGACGGCGCGGCGACGGCGCGTGCCACGCACCTGCATCCAGCCGGAAGCAAGGCCGGTAGCGTAGTCGCCGAAGCGCCGCAGCCAGGGTGTGCCCTGGGCAGACGGTGGGGCGAGGATGATCGCTTGCGACCAATCGTGTGTGGTGGCGGCAGCGGCGTAGCTTGTCTCCGGCAGCGCCACGCCTGCATCGCGATAAGCCTGAACCAGGCGCTCGACAGCCCCGTGGGTATAGATCGGGCCGATCGTCGGGTCGAGCCCGGAGAGCAGACGCTGTGCTTTGCCGAGAGCGTAGCCGAGCAGTACACTGGCGCGGCCAGCGGCCTGATTGCTGCGCCACCAGTTGTTGATCTGAGCAAAAACCTCCTCCGACGGCGCCCAACGAAAAATAGGCAGCCCGAAGGTCGATTCGGTGATGAAGGTATGGCAGGGAACGACTTCGAATGGCGTGCAGGTGCTATCGGATGCCCGTTTGTAATCGCCGGAAACCACCCAGACCTCGCCGCGATGCTCGATACGCACCTGGGCCGAACCGAGCAGATGACCGGCGGGATGGAGCGATATCTGCACACCGTTGATGTCGACCCTTGCGCCGTAGGAAACCGGCTGGAGCACACTGTCGCCGAGACGCGCACGGAATACGGGCTCGCCGGGCTGGGCCACGAGGTACGCATGGCTGCCGAAACGGGCATGGTCGGCGTGGGCGTGGGTAAGCACAGCGCGCGGCACAGCGCCCCATGGGTCGATGTAAAAATCGCCCGCCGGGCAGTAGAGGCCGAGATCACGCAGTTCTAACAGCATCTAGAGTAGTAATCCGGTGTACATAATAAACCCTCTGTTCATACGAACAGAGGGCTGCAATGTGCGTACCAAGACCGCGTTGGCACGAGGCAGATGCCGCCGTGAACCTGGGCACGCGGGACGCTGCCGTACGACAAAACTAGTAGCGGCGATTGAAGCCACCACGATCGCTACGCTCACCGCCCGAACGAGGGCTGCTCGGACCGGAACGGCGTGGGCCGCCCTTATCCTCCGCCTCGTTCACGCGGATCGCCCGACCGTTGATGTCAAGCCCGTCCGTCTTGCGGATCACTTCGCTCAGATCGTCGACATCGATCTCGACAAAACCGAAGCCACGCGAGCGGCCGGTATCGCGGTCGTTGACGACACGTGCGCTCTGCACGGTGCCAAAATCGTTAAAAACGTCTTCGAGCGTCTGGTCATCAACTGACCACGCGAGATTGCCGACGAAAAGCTTCACAAGCATGCCTAACTGACTCCTCTGCGCCGATTTCGTTCGGCCAACGGATAGCCATTACTCTGGCTATCGATCAGACTTACCAACTACGAACAACGGACAGCCCGCCATCGCCTCGAACAGGCGAGCAGATCGAAAGAACAACGTCGCGAGCTATCGTCCTCGAACATGGAGGTCTTGTGGGCCTGGAGGAGCACACGAAGGCTTTCTCGCGCGGCTGCGTGACGCTGCTGGACAGCTCTTAGTTTACCACGAAGAATATATCTAAATCAATAGGCATACATGCGTAGTCGATCAAAAAGGGAGTTGCGCATTATGGCAACAGAGCTGGCAAAGTAGCAACTACGGAAGTATGTACCCTTGATTTCAGGCAGCGGGATGATCTTGCGAGTAACGTTTGAGGCTGACAACAGTGCGGCTAAGCTGGTTAACGGCGGCGTGCATCTGGGAAAAGATTACTTCGTATTCTTCTTCTGTCAGCGGATCGTCGTCTTCTGTGAGCCGTTTGAGCTGGCTGCCGAGGAGACTGACGGGGTTGTACAGTTCATAGACGAGTGCGGACAGAACCTGCTCGGGCGTCATATTCTCCCAGATAGCGGTGTCGAGACGCGGGTGAGCTTCACTCATTGCGGCCTCCGAGATCGGCGTAGATACGAGCGTATGCTCCGTATTATAGCAAGTCGCAATCACCCGAAGATGCTGTATCGATGTCAGTTTTGCAGGTGAAGCTGTCAAAACTGACATCGGTAGGACATATATAGCAATCTTAAATGAGTTGTACATCGCTTGTATGAAATCTGGCGGCGTAGTTGCCAGATTTCATACAAGCTTGTTCACAAACCATTTAGGGTTACTATACCATTTAATCCTTGCGGCAGTAGCGATCAAACCAATCGAGCGTGCGCTGCATATGGTCGGCACGGTGGCGTGGTTCGCCACTGCGGGTGAGGTCGTGGCCTCGCGGGGGTAGCGCACCATCTCAACGACCTTTTTCTGACGGCGTAGAAGTGCGAAGAGTTGTTCAGCCTCGCTAATAGGCACGCGATAATCGAGCTCGCCGTGGAGAATAAGCAGCGGGGTATTGATCTTATGGGCGTGCGCGATGGGCGAGTGATCCCATAACTCTTCCTGGATCTCCCAGGGAAAGCCGCTGAATTCGATCTCGATCAGCTCGTGAGCATCGCTAGTGCTATGTTCGGTAAGCAGATTGTACACGCCACGGGCCGACACAGCGCAAGCAAAGCGGTCGCCGTGGCTGATCAGCCAGGTTGTCATAAAGCCGCCGTAAGAGCCACCCGTGACCGCGACCCGTTCGGGGTCGACATACCCGCGTTCGATCAATGCATCGATACCGGCGTTAAAATCGTCGGCATCGGCCGCGCCCCAGCGTTTGCGAATAGCGTCGCGCCACTGCTCGCCGTAGCCCTCGGAGCCGCGTGGGTTGCAGAAGAAGACGACGTAGCCCTGGGCAGCAGCTACCTGCCATTCGTGCCACATTGATCGGAAACCCGGCCCCCACATAATATGTGGCCCGCCGTGAATATGGACGGCAAGGGGATAGCGCTGTTGCGGGTCAAAGTCGGGCGGGTAGAAGACCCACCCTTGCACTTCAGCACCGTCGGGAGCGTTGTAGAGCAACTCTTCACAGGGCGCTATATGGCGCTCGGCGAGCAGGCTTGTATTCAGGTGGGTGATCTGGCGTTCGCTGCCGTCGCTACGACGCACAAAAAGCTCACAAGGGTCGTGCGCGGTACCGGCGAGAAAGGCAATGGTGCCGTCTTGTGCGACATCAAAATCGCTTATCAGGCGATGGCCACCGACAAGGGTGGTGCTGTGTTTATACGTCACCGTGCCCGGCAGGCCAGCGGCGAAAATACTGGCATCACCGCGCCATCCCGCCTGAAAATAGACCCCTTGACCGTCGGGCTGCCAGCGAAAATGTTCAATATTGAGATCGGTATGCACGGTGATCTCAATAGCTTCGCCGCCTATAGCGGGGATGATCGTAACCCGATTGCCAGCGGCCAGCAGTCGGTCTTCGGGGAGACGACTGAAGGCAATAAGCGTGCCATCGGGTGAGGGCTGTGGGTCGAAGCAAGAGAAGCCAGCGGCGGTGAGGACTGTGGGTTTGCCGCCGTCGGCGGGCACACGCAGCACATCGTAATAGGCAAAGATCGAATCGGCTTCAGGATCGCGAGTGGCGGTGGTAAGCAGATACTGGCCATCAGGCATCCAGGCAGGCGCGGCATAGTGCAAGTCGCCATCGGTGACGCGGCGTGGCTGCGGTGGGGCATCGGCATCGGCGGCGGGCAGATCGACGACATAAACGTGGCTGCGGCGGTCGTCGAAGAAGCTCGTGCCGCCACGATACGGCAAACGGCTGATCACGCGCGGGTCGTCGCGCTGTTCTTCGTCGTGCTTACGCTGCTCGGCGTTGCGTTTGGCCTGCCAGGCATCCGACGGCCGTCGACCGGCGCATCAGCGCGGCCTTCGGCGGTGCGCTCGGCTTCGTTCACGCGCGCGAGAAAGGCGATCTGGCTGCCG
>JAAUTF010000668.1 GCA_012031775.1 Candidatus Altimarinota bacterium
TGTAGTCAGCTTTCACTGGCTGATCAACAACAGCCTCACCGATCTATCGTTCGGCGAGCCGCGCCAGTATTGGGGCGCGCAGACGTTGGCGATGCCAGTTGGCGCGGCGACGCTGCAGATTGGCCCAAATACCTTTTTTCAGAACAACGTGCATTTGCTGCTGCCGCTGTTGGATGCGGTGCGCGCTGCACTTGAGGTGCCGGGCCTCGATCTACACACGGTGCGGTTGGCCGACCTCTACGGCGGCGTCGGCACAATCGCGCTGCACCTGGCTGTGAGTGTGGGCGAGGTTGTCTGCGTCGAAGCGGTGGCCGAGAGCGTCGCGCTTGCAGAGCAGAACATCGCGGCGAATGGGGCAGGCAACATCAGGGCGATTGCTCAGGATGTGCTGCCCTACCTGCGCGCGCAAGCGCTGGTGCCCATGCGCTGGTGGTGGCCGACCCACCACGGATCGGGCTCGGCCCCGATGTTTGCCGCGAGCTGCTACGGCTCGCGCCCGAGCGTATCGTCTATGTTTCGTGCAACCCGCTTACTCAGATCGACGACTTGCAAGCGCTGGCAGCCGGCTACACGCTGCGCAGCCTGACCGGCTACGACATGTTTCCGCATACGCTACACCTCGAAAGCCTCGCCATCCTCGACCGAAAAAGCCCCTAGCTTTGCTGTCATCAAAAGTAAGGATATTTGTTCTAATCGTACAGCGAAAACGATTGACATAGCACACATGTTCTGTTACAATACCTTCATCTGTTTTGCGTGTGATGAGTGACCTGCGCCACGTGGCGACAACGCCAAGCGCAACACAAGGCATCCTGCAAGCGTCGAATGGCGTTGTATGGGCAGGTTGTGGCGTCTTGTCGCCGGTAACGATCGACACTCGATTTGGGGGATAGATCCGGAGGGCGGACGCACCCCCGCGCTATAAGCGCCGTTTGAGAGCGGCGACGACGAAAAGGGGGTTAGCGCCATGGCCGTTACGAGTAAAGAAATTGGCACCCACACCAAGCGAACAGTGGGGCCGCGCCCGTTGGCACCGGTGCTGCCGAACCAACTGCGCAATTTAGCGGTCATTGTGACGGCGATCCTTGCGGTGCTCGCGCTGTACGTTCTGATCAGCGCCAGCGTAGACTGGGCGCGAGTACGTATCGACGATCTGCGTTATGGTCGGCCGCGCGCGATGCACCTAGACGGCTTCGTCGGCCATGGTGCAGAGGCGCTAGGCCAGCCAACGCATTTTATCGCGCTCAATCTCGACCGGCAGGTGATGGTCGTTGAGATTCCGGGCGGTGATCCGGCACAAGTGCGCACCTTTGCGGGGCCATATCTCTTTGGGGCAGACGAAGATCTGACGCCGGTGCTGCTCTCCTTGCACGACGTAGACGGTGACGGGTATAATGATCTCTTGATAGATGTGCGTAACGAGCGCGTGATATACCTGAACCGAGACGGCAGCTTTCGACTGCCGAACGCCGAGGAGCAGCAGCTTCTGATGCAGGAGCACCAACCGTGAGCAGCGCCAATGGCTCTGGGGGTAAGCCGGGCGCACGCCAACGCCAGCGCGACCCGCTTGAATACGACGATACGCAGCTCAAACCGCGTGTTACACGCCCAACGCCTTTGCGTAATGGTACAGGCGATGCTGCGTCGACCGACCGACCGCAGAGCGCGCTGACATGGCCAGCACCAGAACATCGGCCAGGAGCGCAGGAAAACAAAACGCCCTATCGTCCGCCGGTCGCACAGCCCGCTCCGCCTATATCGAAGCGTCCGCCGCAACATGTGGAACTGCCGCCGAACCACAGCGAAGACAGCGAAGTATACCGCGAGCCGGCGGTAGAGCGTGACAACCGTCCCGTACGGCCCATTGATGATGCGGCAACAACACAGCCGCGAACAAAGCTAAAGAAGATCGAGGCGACAAAAATCGCCTCCGATGTGGCCGTGGCGAGGGATACACGCCAGCGTCAGGCAGAGGTAGAATACCGGACGCGCCGCGAGCCGTTAGCCTTCGACGAGGATGAGCTACCGGAAGACACTATGCCGCGTCGGCGCGCGAAGGCGCAGCCATATCTGCCGCCACCGCGTTATCAGGCGCTGCCCTTGCCGCGCCCAGAAGCGCCGCTCTACTCGCTCAGCCAGGGTGTTATTATGATGGTGATCGGCGCGGTGAGCGTGCTGATCATCTTCTTCTTCTGGCCCGGCCGTACTCAGACCGAGCTGAGCCGCATAATCGAAGATCTCACGACCGATCGAGCCGAAAATGCGCTTCAAGTCGCCTTGACGCCCAACGCGCCTGGTGATTACAATCTGAAAGCCTCGCCGAGCATCAGTGCGCAGCAGATCGACGCTATCCTCGATAGTTATGCCTCGCCAGCAGTAGGCACCGGTGTGCTCTGGTATCAACTAGGCCTTGAATTTGGCATCGATCCGGCATTTGCGGTAGCTTTCTTCATCGTAGAGAGCAGCGCTGGCACGAATCCGCGTTGGGACGGCATGAAAGTATACGATGCAGGAAACCCGCGCAATAGCCAGACAACGCATAACATCGGCAATATTAGCTGTGCAGGCTACCCGACATGTATGGGGCGCTGGCGCGACTACCCAGATTGGGAGACCGGCATTCGCGATTGGTACCGTCTGATCGATGTTGAATATATCCAGGGTCGCGGGCACAAAACGGTCGCTGATGTGTTGCCGGTCTACGCGCCTTCGTTCGAGAACGACACCAACGCCTATGTCAACACCGTGAACGGTATGGTCGACACCTGGCGCGCGCAGGGAGTGCAGCCGTGAGCTATCATTCTTCTGGGCGAACACAGATTATTATTGTGATGCTCGCCATTCTTGGGACGGCCTGGCTGGTAGTTCAGCTCTTCGCGCGTCCTGATGCACAACAGCTCAGCGGTTGGCGCGGGCCGGGCAACAGCTCAGCCAGTATCGCCGCCGCTGCCGAAGGTACGCTCAGTGGGCGCGCTGAAGACCAGCGTGGTCGCGGTTTGAGCAGCGCTCTGAAGCCACACGGTAACCCGCTCAACGATGGACGCACTGTGATGACGCAGGGCTATGGCGTTGGCACGCACGCACCGGCTGAAGTGTGGGGTGCGATCGACCTTGCGATCGACGGTAACGACGATGGCGCGGCCGACCCGCAGGGTAGCTACGATGCGCCGATCTACGCAACGCACTCGGGTGTGGTGAAGGTGACGCCGAACAGCCA
Source organism: Candidatus Altimarinota bacterium (assembly GCA_012031775.1). Taxonomy (GTDB): domain Bacteria; phylum Chloroflexota; class Chloroflexia; order Chloroflexales; family Chloroflexaceae; genus JAAUTF01. The sequence goes on from JAAUTF010000668.1 coordinate 3,218, forward strand.
CCCGGCGGGCAACCATATTTGGGTAAGCAACGAGCAATTTAAAACAGGCTATGCGCACCTGGCGGGCTTCGTTGTCGAAAGCGGCGCGCATGTTGAGCGCGGGCAGCTGATCGGCTATGTTGGGTCCACGGGTATGTCGTCGGGGCCGCATCTCGACTATCAGATCTGGGAAATGCAAGGCGGCACCTGGGTAAATCGCAACCCGTTGGATTTTGAGCCCCTGGCTGGCCTGTAACGCAAACAAGCGGGGAATGCGTCGCAGCTTCATCCGATTCCAGAGAGATATGCGCAGTTCAAAATGCTATGGGAAAACCTCAATCGCGATGCGGTGGTGAAATTTGAGTTAAGCAGTGATCGCTTGATAACGAACATTCTCGAAAA
>JAAUTF010000669.1 GCA_012031775.1 Candidatus Altimarinota bacterium
CCGGAGGGCAAGCGCCAGATCGCCTGGCCGCGCCCGAAGCGCCGCGTCGGCCTCGACGACGACGTGGTGGCCACGCGCGATAAGGCCTTCGATAACATGGCGTGGCGTTTCAAGCTCCAGCCGCACACTGCGATCGTTCTCCACGCGCCAGCGCGGCGCATCGAGCATAGCCTGCGGGTGCATGCCGTAGTCGAGCGCGTTGACCATCGCCTGCATATGGCCTTGCGGCTGCATGTGGCCGCCCATCACGCCGAAAGGGCCGACCGCGCGCCCTGCGTGGCTGAGAAAGCCGGGGATAATGGTGTGGAAGGGCCGTTTGCCCGCTGCCAGAGCATTTGGGTGCGCCGCATCGAGTGTGAAACCGTGGCCGCGGTTTTGTAGCGCGATACCCCAGCCGGGCACCACGACGCCGGAGCCAAAACCCCAGAAATTCGACTGGATAAAGCTGACCATACGCCCGTCGCGGTCGGCGGTGCAGAGGTAGACAGTTCCGCCGCGTGATGGTTCGCCATAGCTTGGGTAACGCGCTTCTGCGCCGATCAGCGCGCGCCGTGTCGCCAGGTAGGCCGGGTCGAGCAGGCCGCGCGTCGGCACTTCGGCGTGCTCCGGGTCGGCGACGTAGCGCTGGGCGTCGGCGAAGGCCAGTTTCATGGCCTCGATCTGTAGATGATAGGCCGCCGCTGAGTCGCGTGAATGATTGCTCAGTTCCATTCCTTCGAGAATGCCGAGCGCGATCAACGCGGCGATACCCTGGCCGTTCGGCGGGATCTCATGCACGGTATAGCCGCGATACGGCACCTGGATCGGCTCGACCCAACTGCTGCGGTGGCCATCGAGATCGGCCTCATCGAGCAGGCCACCCGTCTCGCGCGCGAAGGCGGCAATGGCGGCGGCGATCTCGCCGCGATAGAAAGCGTCTGCGCCGTACTCGGCGAGCAACCGTAGCGTGCGGGCGTGGCCAGGGCTGCGGAAGATCGTGCCGGGGCCGGGCGCTGCGTCGGCCTGCGCGAAGGTTGCCAGAAAACCACTAAACTCGGCTTCATTGCGCTGCTGCATGCTAGCAACGGTGCGTGCCCAGCCGCCCGCGATCACCGGGGCCACCGGCGCGCCTTCCGCGGCGTAGGCGATAGCCGGGGCAAGGAGATCGGCGAAGGGCAGGCTGCCGAAACGTGCATGTAGATCGGCCCAGAGCTGTACAGCACCCGGTACTGTCACCGGTAGCCAGCCGGAAGCGGGCATCGCACTGTGGCCGGCAGCCTCCACAGCCGCGATCGTCAGGCGCTGTGGCGCACGCCCTGATCCGTTCAGCCCGTGCAAACGGTCGTTGTCCCAGATCAACGCGAAGGCATCGGAGCCGAGGCCATTCGAAGTCGGCTCCAGCACGGTCAGCGCGGCGGCGCTGGCGATGGCCGCGTCGATGGCGTTGCCGCCCTGTAAAAGCATCCGCAGCCCGGCCTGGGCTGCCAGCGGGTGGCTGGTGGCCACAGCACCACGAGCGGCGACAAGCGGCGTACGGCGTGCGGCGTAGGGGTAAGACCGTAACTCGGGGTTGAACATCCCAATCTCTCCCACAGGTGCGCGGCTGAATAGGGTTATTATGCCATAACATTCTATGGTATGATGCTTCGGGTGGAACGTATGCCTTCACACCTTGAGGGAAAGAAATGAGTACCACCGTTTACCTCATCCGCCACGGCGAGACAGATTGGAACCTCGAAGGTCGTTGGCAAGGCCACGCCGATATTCCGCTGAACGATCTGGGCCGCACCCAGGCGCGCCTGCTCGGCCAGCGACTTGTTGCTGAGCAGCTCCACTTCGATGCGATCTACAGCAGCGACCTCGCGCGTGCATATCAGACAGCGTGGGAAGTGGGTGCGGCGCTGCAGGTGCCGGTGCAGCTGCTGCCACCCTTGCGCGAGATAGACCTTGGCACATGGAGCGGTTTGACATATCTTGAAATTAAGGCGCAGTACCCGGTTGAGACGGCGCTGCTCGAAGCGGGGCAAGATATTCCGCGCGGCGGTGCTGAGTCGCTGGCGATGCTACAGCGCCGCGTGGTTGAGGCCGTCGACGCGATCATCGCGCTGCATCCGGGTGAGACGCTGTGCCTGGTGACGCACGGTGGGTGTGTGCGCTCGCTGCTGGCGCACGCCGCGAGTTTCCACGGTGATACCTGGCAGGCTTTTCCGCATATCGGCAATACTTCGATCACGGTGCTGCGCTGTGCCGACAAGGCCGACTGGTCGGTGCTGGAGGTCAACGATATGCGCCACCTCGATGATCAGCAGAAGCCCGATCTCGTCACCGCACCGCCGGATGATGCTGAGCCGCCCCAAGGGTGGAACCCATAGAGGTTACAGGTTAGGCTCTCACCTGTAACCTGTAACCTGTAACTTATGGAAGATCGTTACATCGTCGATACGCCCGAGAACATCGCTTTCGCCTACGACGTAGCCGGTATCGGGTCGCGCTTTCTAGCCGCGATCGTCGATAGCCTGCTGCTTATCCTCCTGCAATTGGCGGTGGGTGCCGTATTGCTCTTCGTTGGCATCGGCTTCGACGGCAATGGCTTGCTCGACGGGAGCATTGCGCTGGCGATCTGGTCGATCACGTCGTTCCTCTTTTTCTGGGGCTATTATCTCGTTTTCGAGCTAATCTGGAACGGCCAGAGCCCCGGCAAACGCTGGCTAGGCCTGCGCACCGTGCGCGAGGGTGGTCGCCCGATTACGTTCGTCGCTTCGGCGGTGCGTAACCTGATCCGGGTGATCGATTTTCTGCCTGGTTTCTATGGTATCGGGGTGGTGACGATGTTTATCGATGGGCGTTCGCGCCGCCTCGGCGACCTGGCCGGGGGTACGCTGGTGGTCAAAGAGGGGCGCGCCGTGACGCTCGACAGCCTGACGCGCAGTGTTGAGCCGAATAATGCTGCCGCCGCGCCCCGACTCCGCGCCCGCAACGCCGCTGCTGCCGAACCTAGATACGCTTAGCACTAAGGACTACGATCTGGTGCAGGAGTTTCTGCGCCGTCGCAGCGATCTTGCGCCGCAGAGCCGCATGCGCCTGGCTAACGATATGGCTGGCGCGCTCAAACAACGGCTTGGCCTGCCCGCAGGCGGCGATAACGAACTTTTCTCGAAAACCTTGTGCGCGAGTACCGCGTTTATCACGAGTCACGCTCGGATCAGGTAACGCCGTAGGGACGCAGCATGTTGCGCCCCTACGGCATTATCACCTCGCTGTTCGGCAGCGCCGAAACCAGTTGCCCTGCCGCCGCACGAAGTTATGGGTGTCGAATTTGAGCCGTTCGATGCAGTCGTCCAGGCTCGCACCCGCTTCAAAATAAGGCTTAAACTGGGTATAGCCCAGGCTCGACATCGCCGGCAGTTCCCAAGTGTACCCGGCAGCGCGTAGCCCCGCCACTTCTTCCAGCAAGCCCTGCTTCATCATTCCATCCACACGCGCATCGATGCGGGCATACAGCTCTTCGCGCGGGCGATCTAGCCACAGCGTGCGAATACGGTACGGCGGCGGCTGACGCGTTTGCTGCGCCGAGATTCGGCGTGCCTGTTATGAGATAGACTTCCAACGCGCGGATCA
>JAAUTF010000670.1 GCA_012031775.1 Candidatus Altimarinota bacterium
CGCGCAGTTCGTCGTCCATGAAGAAGGTCTGCACCACCGGGCCGGGGTCGGCCAGGCCGGTGGTTTCGATCAGGATGTAATCGAACTTGTCCTTGCGCTTCATCAGGTTACTGAGGATGCGAATGAGATCGCCGCGCACGGTGCAGCAGATGCAGCCGTTGTTCATCTCGAAGATCTCTTCCTCGGCGTTGATCACCAGGTCGTTATCGACGCCGACCTCGCCGAACTCGTTCTCGATCACGGCGATCCGCTTGCCGTGCTGTTCGGTCAGAATGCGGTTGAGCAGGGTCGTCTTGCCGGCGCCGAGAAAGCCCGTCAGCACGGTGACGGGGGTGCGGGTATCGGTGGTAAGGGTCATAGGTTCCTCTGTGTTGGGGCGGCTCGCGAGCCGTCCGTACGCTATTTATTCCATTGCTAGATGATGATGGCCGAGTTCCAGTTGATGCTCGGCGTGGCCGTTGGGCGAGCAGGATGGATCGGCGGGCGGCGTTACGCCGGGTGTCGGTTGCAGATCCGCCCGCCAGATCTCCTGCGTCGGGCGCAGGCCGCAGCGGGCGTAGAAGCGTTTGGCGGGGTCGTTGGCGGCGGTGACGTAGAGTTGCAGCCGGTCGAAGCCGTTGGCCGCCGCCCACGCTTTACCCATCGTAACCAGGCGCTGCCCCAGATCACCGCCGCGCTGGGCCGGCGCAACATACAGCGCCACCAGTTCGGCCCACTGCCGTTCGGCGAAGAGCGGCGAGTCGGTGTGCGCTTCCATCAGCAGCAGGCCCACCGGCTCCGCGCCGTGCCAGGCGAGCAGCCAGAGCGCGCCCGGCGCCGTGTGCGTTTGGATGAAGTGGGCGTGCAGCCGCTTTTCCCAGCCGTCGGCCAGGCGAAAGCGTCGGTCAAGATCGGCGTTAAAGGCGTGCAGCGCGCCGAACAGGTGCGCCACGGCCCAGAAATCGCTGTCCTGCGCCGGGCGATGATGATGGCGTCTGTTGTTGGCAGGTGAACAGCGACGGAAACGCTCACGCCGGCACCTCGCGCATCCAGGTCTGCTGCGCGGCAACCGCATCTTCAGTGGGCAGATCGACCTGGCACCCGTCGAAGATCGCGGCGAGGGCGGCGGTGTCGAGCGCGCCGGGCAGGCTCAGGAAGACCAGTTGGGTCTGCGGCGGCGTCTCGTCCCACGGCTCGGCCAGCACCAGGCTGACGCGTGGGCCGACGATTTGGAGCACGGCGCGGCGGGTCGGCGCTTCGGCGAGGAAGATCAGTCCCTTGGCGCGGAAGATCGCCTCCGGCAGATCGCTGAACGCCTTGCGGAGCGCCTTCAGGCTCAGCGGGCGGGCACTGGTATAGCTCCAGGTGGCGAAAGCTGCGCCGTGATCGTGCGCATGGTCGTGGTCGTGATCACAATCTGGGCCGTGAACATGCTCATGGTCGTGATCATGGTCGCAATCGGGGCCGTGAACGTGCGCATGGTCGTAATCGTGGTCGCAATCGGGGCCGTGAGCGTGGTCGTTGAGCCGCCCCGGCGGGGCGGCTGTACTGATTGGAGCGAGGTCGATCTTGTAGCGCCCGACGCCGAGCAGCAGGTTCAGCGGCACGTCGCCGTGAACAGCAGGCAGGAGGCGCGCACGCGGCACAATTCGGCGCACCCATTCCTCAACGGCGGCGCGCTGGTCGGCATCCACCAGATCGATCTTGCTCAGCACCACAATGTCGGCGGCGCTCACCTGATCGACGATCAGGTCTTCGTAGTGCTTGTTCTCGCGCACATACTCGGCATCCACCACAGTGATAATGCCGTCGACCTGGAAGTAGGGGCGCAACTCCGGGAGCATGAACGTCTCGACAATTGCCCAGGGGTCGCTCACGCCGCTCGCCTCGATAATCAGGTATTCCGGGCGTTCATCGCGATTGAGCAGGTTGAGCGCTGTGGTGAGCAGATCGCCGCGAATGGTGCAGCAGATGCAGCCGTTCGCCAGGGAGATCGCCTCGCCCTCGACGCCGACAATGAGCTGGGTGTCAATATTGATGCTGCCGAAGTCGTTGACCATGACCGCCACACGCAGGCCGTGGTCGGCGTGCAGAATGCGATTGAGCAGCGTCGTCTTCCCGGCCCCAAGGAAGCCGGTCAGAATGGTGATCGGAACCGGTTGAATAGGGGCTTCCATAGCGTATCCTCCTCGTATAGTAAGACCGTGGGGCGGGTCTGCTGCCCGCTCTCTGCTTGACAGTCGGACAGGTTCGCGCGATGCTGTCACCGTAAGGCCGGTCGGGACAACGATTGCTCCTCCGTGCGACGATGATCGCTCGCTCAGACTGTCGGTTCCGGGTGCGGCGTCGACTTCAGACCCACAGGCTGTTCCCCGCCTGTGGTGGCGGTTGGGGGCAGCAGCCCAGCCGCCCACGACCCCATAGGCGTGAGTTCTGATACGTGCGAGGCTGTTGACGCGCCGCCCACGCTCGGACCTGCCCGACCGCCAAGAAAGGAGGGTTGTGCTATGTCCTGCCGCGCCTTTGTTGGCCTCGATGTCTCCCAAACCGACGCCCACGTCTGCTTTCTGCTTGCCGATGGCTCCGAACCCGGTCCGCGCTGGACGGTGGCCAACACGCAGCCGGGGGCCGAGGCCCTCTGCCAGACCTTGGCCCACCTTGCCCACCAGTACGCCATCACCGAGTTGCGCATCGGGATGGAGGCCACGGGCTTGCTCTGGTGGCATCTTGCCCAGTTGCTGCGCGCCTCGCCCCTGCTCGCGCCCTTTGCCCCGCAAGTCTATGCGCTCAACCCGCAACTCGTCGCCAGCTTCCGCGAGAACTTCGGCAGCATGCCCAAGACGGACCACCTCGACGCCTTTCTCATCGCCGAGCGCGTGCGCTTTGGCCGCAAGCTGCCCGCACCCTACCAACTCGACGCCCGGTACGCCGCGCTCCAGCGCCTGACCCGCTTCCGGCTCCATCTGGTGCAAAACCTCGCCCGTGAGAAGAATTACTGCCTTAGCTTCCTGTTCCTCAGCTTCTCCGGCTTCGGTCAGCCCAGCCCCTTCGGTGACCCCTTTGGCGCCACCAGCACCGCCATCTTGGACGAGTTCACCACCGAGGAGCTTGCCCAGCAACCCTTGGTCGACTTGACCGCCTTTGTGGAGGCCAAGGGGCGCGGACGCTTTGCCGACCCGCAGGCCGTCGCGACAACCCTGCAACAGGCCGCCCGCGACTCCTATCGGCTCGACAAGGTGTTGCAAGCGCCGCTGCGTCTGGTGCTGGCCACGACCCTGGCCAGCATCCGCGCGCTGCAGGCCCAGCTCAAGACCCTGGATAGCACCATCGCCCGCGAGTTGGCGGGCCTGCCCCAGACCCTGGACAGCGTGCCGGGCTTGGGGCCGGTTTGGACCGCCGGCCTGGTCGCCGAACTGGGCGACATCCGCCGCTTTGACGATGAGGCAGCCATCGCCCAGTACGCCGGGCTGACCTGGCAGACCTATCAGTCGGCCGGATATCAGGCCGAAGACACCGTCTTGACCAAGCGGGGCAACCCGTACCTGCGCTACTACCTGATCGAGGCCGCCAACAGCGTGCGCTTGCATTGCCCCGAATATGGGCAGTACTACGCCGC
>JAAUTF010000671.1 GCA_012031775.1 Candidatus Altimarinota bacterium
CTGATCTTTTCCGCGCTAAGACATTGGGGAGTCTTGTCCCGCATCTTTCACCAAGCGAACAAAACAGCGTTTTGGCCGAGACGCTCCAAATTGTGCATACTATCGATTATAAGCGGGGTCGCGCAGATGTGTTAATGGCAATTGCACCATATCTGCCGCCCGAATTGCTCGCTGAAGCGTTGCAGACCAAACGCACTATTGAACGTGAAGAAAACTTTATCAGGGTGCTCGTGGATCTCGTACCACGCCTCCCGTCCGAGTTATTCGCAGAGGCATTCCAGGCTGCGCATGCCATCAAGGATGAGAAGGAGCGAGCTAAGGTACTGGTGAAGATCGCCTCGTATCTCCCCCCCAAGTTGATCGCCAATGGACTGGAAGCCGCTCGCGCCATCTCCTCTGAACACTCCCATATCGAGGTGCTGGCAAAACTTGCGCCGATACTCGCTGGTATCCCCGCCAAAGATGCCCTGTTCGTCGCCACGCTGCGCGACTCGGCGCGGCGAGGGCGCCCGATACTTCTCAACGATCTCGCGGCGCTGATGCCTTGGATTACCGCGTTGGCCAAGCGTGCACAGCAACCCATGATACTTGCGGCGCTTGCCCGAGCAGTCATTGAAACAGCGCGCTGCTGGCCATAATGGAGTTGACCGATGACTGAAGGTGGGAGTATCAACGCCGGTAACATCAGTGGAACTGGCATTGCCATTGGTCACGGCGCCCAGTCGCACGTGCACTATCACGAGCGGCGGCGTGCCCCGGCTCCTCGGCAGGCACCACCTCTTCCTGCTTATTTTGTACCTAGACCAAATGATCTTGAGCCATTTCGCTCAACCCTGTCTACTACAGATCAAACTGTTGTCGCCATTACTGGCTTGGAAGGCATCGGCAAAACGACGCTGGCAAGTGCGGTGGCAAAGGCCACCGATGAATACTTCTCCGATGGAGTGTTATGGGGTGATTCAAAGGTTCATCCAACGGCATCGGGGCTGTCGTGCGTAGTTTCCTTGTAGCACTGGATCAGGATACCAGTCAGATCATGTCTGATGAAGACTTGATCAGGTTGCTACGGTCGGTCCTCGCTACTAAACGTATATTGCTCATTCTCGACAATGTTGCAGGCAGAGATTTTGAACCATCGAGTCTTCTCTCCAATGGCTCTCCTTCCAAAATCCTGTTGACCACAGCGGACCGCGATCTAGCGGCCGTAGCCGCCAATACTGCTGTTGACCTACAGCCTTTGAATGAGGAGGCTGCACGCGTTCTTTTGCGGCGGGTCGCCGGGGACGAATTACTCACATTGCCGGGGGAAGTACTTGATAGACTACTGCGACTTACCGGTAGATTACCTCAATTGCTCGTCATCGTTGGGCGTGAGGCAAGACTTGTCAAGCGACGTGGTCAGGAAGTGCTTGAGAGGTGGGCCAGCAACCTGAAGATAGATACAGGCGACCTTCAATCAATATATGAATTTATCTGGCACCAGTTGTCAGAAAGCGAACATCGCGTTGTGGCAGTGCTTGGTGCTCTTGCCGAGACGCGATTCAATGATGCGCTTATCGCGGCGATGCTGCAATCATCGCTTGAGGACACGCGAGAGTGGTTATCGGGCCTTGAGTCGCGCTCCTTATTACAGCGAATATCTTCAAGCGACTTTCAGGCTCACTCATCAGTCCATCGGTTTGCTGTTGACCAATGGGCCAATTTCGAAGAACGAGATCAGGTATTGGCGGATGCTACGAACTATCTCGTCAGCTTCCTGAGCAATGCAAGTGACACAGATAGTCGGTATGAACCGTACGCCTTGCACCTCGAATCGCTCTTCGAGTGGTACATCAGAGAAAGCGATTGGGCGTCGGTTCGGTTATTATTGAACTCTGGACTTCGATTCATCCGTGTGTCAGGTCGGATGTCGATATTGGCCAAGACGAACTGGTTTCTTGCTCAATGGAACGGCCTTAATGCTGCCAATGCAATTCTATCTGACAGCCTGCTGCGAGGCCTCCAGGCGAACGACTGCAACTTTGCAGAAGCTACTCTTGTTAAGCTAAAGTGCGAAGGCACACAGTTTAATGACTGCAATTTCGCCGGTGTAAGCCTGGTAGATATCGATTTGCGAGGTACACAGTTTAATGACTGCAATTTCGCCGGTGCAAGCCTAGTAGACCTCGATTTGCGAGGTACACAGTTCAACGACTGCAATTTTGCAAGTGCCAGACTGGCCAGTGTCGATTTGCGAGATGCTCAGTTCAACGACTGTAATTTGACCGGTATTTACGTCGTACAGGCAGATCTACGGGGCGCCAAATTTGCTCACAGCCCATGGATAGAGTATGTTTTCGTCAACGTCCACCTTGACGAGACACCGCCGCCTGATGCTCCCTAAGCCGCCGAGCCCTATTGGTCAATACCTCGGCGCCGGACACACCCTCTCCCACTCTGTGATGCTCGCCGCCAGGCTCGGTAGCGTGACCGGCTGGGGCGCTTCGCTGCGCCACAAGGGCTCGTTCATCTCCCAGGGCTTGAGCGAACGCGGGCGGCCGTAGAGGTCGCGCCAGAGCCAATGGTAGCGGCCCTGCGCGAAGCGCAGCGGCTCCCACGGACGCCATTGGGGGGTATCGACGTCCAGGTCGCTTTGGGTGGCGAAGAAGGCGGGCAGGAACGCGTGGCCGATCCAGGCTTCCCAGATCGTGTTGAGCCGCTCGATGGTGCCGGTGGTCAGCCAGAGGATGATGGTGTTGGTCGCCGGCGGATGCGGCATCGCTTCCCAGCGGCGCGCCAGGCTTTGGCGCGCTGGATGAGCTGGCGCTGGCTCTCGCTGCCGCTGTCGATCTCGATGACCAGGCGCTGTAGCGCCTCGCCAGCCGGCGGTGCGTAGCCCTCGGTGACGAGCTGGGGCAGCCAGGATGCGCAGACTCCTTGAGCGGTAGGTTGCGCCCTTACGCGGTACTGGATAGCGGCCACGCCGTCCGGGCGAGCGGTGCTCCCACTGAAGGGCTGCGCGAGCCAGGCCACGCCGGTGACCTGCGGGTCGTGCTGGGCGCCGCTGATCAGGCTGGTTCCGAGGCGGTTGGCCAGCAGGACGCCGGGCCGCGCCCGTGGCATAAGTGGGCGGGTTGGCGCGATCTGGGCAAAGCCGGCGTTGCGCAGCACCTTCGCCCCGACGATGTCGAGCTGGTAGCAGCGCTCTGCACCCTCCACCAGTTGCTGGATGTAGCGGCGCTGCTGCCAGCGGGTGAGCGCCTCCTCCTGGGCCTGGCGACTTACCGCCTCGGGCCAGGCCAGCGCGATGAGGTCGGCCTCGCGGAGGAGGATGCTCTCGTTGACCCGCTGGAGCATCGTGCGGGTGCGCTCGCCCAGGCGGCGCCAGAGCGGCGTCTGGATGCGAGCTGATCGCTGTTTTGTATCGTCAAGCAACACGCTTCTCCCTGGCAGCAGGCGCACCCTGATCTTGCGGAAGCGCCACGTTGCATCCCGATTCGGCTCCCTCGACGCAAGATCGTGCAGGGGCGTCGCCGCGCGTCCTGATGCCCTGCTTTGTTAGCGATGGGGATCTTGCAGCCCTGCAAGATCCGCATGCTGGTCATCGGC